>JAHACW010000028.1 GCA_018375675.1 Actinomyces sp.
TGCGATGCTGGTGACGCGAGCGGTGCTCGCAGAGGTTGGTTTAAGGAGGTAATGATGGCGACGTATACGTCAGCTGACGGTGCGACGTTCACTGATGAGGATCTGGAGCGTTGGGGGAACGAGGCCGAGACCGGCGTTCCTTACGACGGGAAGCATCTCGGTTCGTCTGTGGCCGGCCGCCCGATTAGCGTCGGTGTTGGCGCTAAGCCGTTCACCCTCCGTCTTGATCGTTCTCGCCGCGCGAAGCTTGCTGAGGTGGCTCAGGAGCGCGGTACGACGCCGTCGCAGCTCGTGCGCGATTTGATCGATTCGCTCGAGTAGGAGAGCGTGGTCTTCGGTCGAGCATTTGTTTGTGCGGGTTCCGCTGGTGGAGGTTCGGCGGCGTCGGTATCTCGAGGTGTCACATGAATGATCGTCTCATTCGCGATAATCCTGTCAGCGATGAGCAGATTCAGGCGTGGGCTGATGAGGCTGAGCGTGGCTACGACCTGACCAAGCTCCCGTCCCCGCTCCCGGGCCGTCCCCTAGTGGGGAACGGCCCAAGAGTAGACGCCACGAGGCCGCGGCCCCTCGCGTGCTGAAGAGACGCTTATCCCTCGCTTGTCGACGTGAAGCCCGCCTTCTCGGGCGTCGTGCCCAGGCGCGCGGCGATGAGCTCCTTGTCCTCCTCGGACGCGAGATCACGGACCCACGAGGCGTAGGTGGCCTCGTCGGCGTGGACCTCCTGCGTGAGCGGGTTGCGCCGCTTGGAGATGATCGTGCGCACGTGCGCGGCGAACACCCATACGTTGGCCACCAGGGCGGCCGCTGAGAGGATGAGCATTGCCCAGGGGTTGTGGGCGCTGCGGTGGGCGAACATCGAATCGTGCATGAAGTGCGGGAACGTGAGCACGACTCCCGACCACAGCGTGAGCGTGTACGCCCGGTACTGGATCCACGCGCCTCGTCCGAACTTCATGAGCGCCGGGATCGTGCACGAGGCCAGCAGCGCCACGCCCGAGTACCACGCTCGGTCCGCCAGACAGTTGTACACGTAGGCGAGGTTCCACAGGTCGTAGGCGATAATCCACCCGATCGTCAAGTCGCCCCAGATGAGGGCGCGTTCCTTGCCCTTGGACACGAAGATCCCGACCCACCCGGAGATCGCGAGCAGGTTCAAGATGCCCGCAATGCCGTTCATGATGTTCCACGGCCCGCCCCACGTGACCATGCCCTGCGATGGGTCCACACCGTGAATCCCGTAGCACTGGAAGTCGCGCACAACGGCCTCGGCGATGTTCACTGCGAGGATCGCGGGCGGGATGATCAGGTACCAGCGGTTGTAGCGCAGCCTCGGGAAGACCTGCAGGGCGACGAGGCACAGGGACCCCGCCAGCGCCGAGTACTGTTTCACGATTGGGAACCAGCCCGCCGAGGCCGTCCCCGCCGTCGAGTGCGGCCACCAGAAGATGGTCAGGGCGATGGGCACGACCACGAAGAGCGCGAGGACCACCCACATGTTGCGCTGGGCCAGCCATGCCCCGCCCGCGAGGAGGGCGATGACGAGGAGGAGCATCGCGTAGTCCCACCACTGGCCGGCCTCGAAGAAGAAGAGCGTCGGGTAGTCCGGGGGAGTGACGGCGCCCATCAGCGCTGCTCCTTCCCCCAATTGGGCAGGTAGGTGCGCTCCATCTTCTGGCGGATCTGCTCCTCCCAGGAGAAGGCGGGCTCACGCCAGCCGTCGAAGTAGGAGGTGTCGACCTCGCCCGCCCACGGGCTGTCCGCGCCCGTCGGCGGCCACGACGGGTCGTCGGTGACGGGCGGGCGGATCTCGGCGACGGCCGGGGCGGACCGTCCGTAGCGGAACCACTGGGTGAAGGTCTCCTCGAACAGGGGAGTCCCGTCGTAGCGACCCGCAGGCGTGCCCGAGTTGAAGAAGCGCCCGCCCAGCATGCCGCGCATGAAGCGACCCGTCAGGTGCTGCTTCTTCTTGAACTCGAGGACGCGCTTGACGTAGAGGTTTTGCAGGTGGGTCATGCACCCGCCGATGAACTCGATGTTGATCCAGTTCAGGGCCTTCATGGCGGGGGAGGCGGGCTCGTAGCCGATGCGCCAGTGGTTGATCAGGCGCGTGCGCCCACCCGACAGGGGCACCATGTAGAAGCACCAGGCGGCCGCGAAGTTCGTCATCCCGGGGAAGCGGAACGCGTATGAGCCGGGCGCCTTGGGCGGGTTCTTCGTGTCGACCCACTGGACCATGTACTTGCCGGGCACGACGTCCGCCCACTCCATCGACATGCCGTGGAAGTCGAAGGCCGCGATGTCGCCGGGCACCATCGAGCCGGGCTGCTGGAACTCTTCCTGTATCTCGTAGGAGTTGAAGAAGGGCAGGCGCGCGAAGACGCGCTCGAGGAACTCCGAGGAGAAGGATCCGGACTTTTCCGCGCCGATCTGCTTGAAGAGCCGCCACACCGCGTAGGCGGGCGCGTCGATCGTGATCGCGTAGGTCGAGGAGTAGCCGTTGTCGTAGTTGGCGTCGATGAGGTCGTCGCCCGGGTAGTGCCAAGCCTGCTCCTCGGGCGTGGCCTTGCCGCTCAGCTGGCTGAAGGCGTACATGCCTCCCAGGAGCGCGGCGGTGCCGGCGAGGCCGGCGGCGCAGAGGGTACGACGGGGTAGGCGTGTCATGGGTCCTCCTCCTTGAGGAATTGACGAGGGGCGCCCTCGCTGGCGCTGGCCCGTGGGGAGCCCCGGGACGATGGGGATTCGACGGTGAACCCCGCACACTAGGTTAGTGTTTCGGATTATGATAGCCGACAACTATTAGCCCGGTTGTGCGTTCGAAGGAGAATGCCGTGGACTCGCTTTTCCTGTGGGAGCTTGGGACTCCCAAGGTCTATCTCATCTGGCTGCTGGTGCTTGCTGCCCAGATCGTCGTCGCGGAGATTAACCGCCGGTGGAACTGGACGATCTTCGCCGTGTGGACCGTGGGCGGCATCGCCCTCATGCCCTACGCGTGGATCCACGGGACGCCCATGGTTGGATGGTTCCCCTTCGGCAAGTACGCGATCATGATCCTCACCGCCACCATGACGGGCACGGTGCTGGTGTACGCGAAGCGCAACCCGGTCAAGGCGCACAAGTACGCGATCTGGCTGGGCGTGGCCCTGTGGATCGGCCTGGCCGTCAACATCATGGAGGCGAACATCCGCGACCTGACGATCTGGTTCAACGCGGATGCGTACTACGCGTGCGGCGCCGACTGGCAGTGCCTGAAGGGCGTGAACGATGCGCACACCATCGACATGATCGCAGGCCTGCCCGAGGCGCGCGGTGTCACCGCTGAGCTGCACTCCCAGCAGTGGTACCAGGAGGTCGCTGCCAAGCTGGCCGAGCGCCACGTCGGCATCGACCCGGAGACGGGCTTCCGCACGATCGGCGGGTATTGGAACCTCCTGTCCGCCGCGGCTGGCCTGCTCAACATCATCACGATCACGGGCCTGGGCAAGATCATCGTGACCTCGCCCGGCAAGCGTTCCGTGCGAGGCCTTATCTGGGTGGACATGGTGTGGCCGTGGGTGATCGCCTACGACCTGTGGAACCACGCGTTCTTGTACAACTCGCTGGCTGACTACACGTGGTACTGCACGCTCGCCCTGCTGCTCGCCTGCACGATTCCGGCGTTCACGTGGGCGAAGGGCCAGTGGATCTGGTTCCGCTGCTTCACCCTGGTCTTCTGGATCTCCATGAACACCCTCCTGCCCGAGGTCTTGGTCCCTCCCTCGGACATCTTCAACTTCGCGACCATGGACCCGCGCGCGAACATCGCGTGCGCTGCCGCCGCGCTCGCGGCCAACGTCGCGCTGTTTGCCTACTGGCTGTACAAGATCGTGGTGTACAAGAGGAATCCGATCACGGGAGTCCTGTACTGCGAGCTCGCCGAGTTCCGCACCATTGTGCGCGAGCACTGCGATGACAAGGACAAGTACTTCCTCGTGGACCGTATCCCCGAGACCCCCGAGGAGCTCGGTTTCTTGCCTGAATCGCCCACCCCGCCGTCCGATGGGTATCGAGCCTGGATGCCCTGGTGGAAGGGAGAGGATAGAAGGCACCCGTCAAAGCGCTCGTAGGTAGGCGACAAAACGGAGTCGTCAATGGTTTGTGGGCCAGGTGAGCCTCGCGTGGTGTGGGATGTGTGGGGGAGATCTGATCCTCGCTGAGGTGCCAACCTCTCCATTTCTTCACCAAAGGGTCAAGAATTCTTAAATTGTGAAACGCGCTATGAGGTTAGTGACAAACCTTGAGACGATGGAGCAACGGCGTGCCATCCGGAAAGCCCCGGAGACGCGTCCCCATCCGTACAGAAACGAGGAACAATGATGCATCAACGCTCATGGAAGACCCTCATCGCGGGAGGAGCGGCGCTCGCTGTTGGCGTCACGCTCACCGCGTTCGGCGCCCCCGCCCACGCGGCCGGCGTCCCGGGGATCACCTCCGAGGCTCGCGCCCAGGACGAGGTCATGAACTACGCGGTCAACCTGACCGCCGACGCCTCCCACTACGACTTCAACGCTGCCGTCTCCAAGGCCTCGGAAAACGGCGTGGTCCTGGCCCAGTACCCCGAATTCAACACCTTCTTCGTCCAGTCGGTGAAGGCTTCCTTCGCGCCGACGCTCGGTAAGAGCCTCGTCGATGCCGGCATCTCCTACCAGTCGATTGGCCCCACCCGCTACAAGACGGTCACCGGCTCCGAGGTGCGCACCGAGCAGCCGCAGGCCACCGCGTCCGAGGCCAACGCCGTCGCTGACGCCGCGGGCACCCGCTCGACCGGCCTGGCCGCCGACTCCCAGCTCAACGACTTCACCCCCGACGAGGGCGACGCTAACGCCTGGGGCCTGGCCGCCGTCGGCGCGCTTGAGGCCCAGCAGGTCGACGTCCCCCTCGCGAACGTGACCGTCGGCGTCATGGACACCGGCATCGACCCCGACCACAAGGACCTCAAGGAACACCTCGACGCGTCGCGTTCCGTGGGCTGCCAGATCAACGGCATCCCGAGCCAGAACCCCGCGGACTGGAAGGATGACCACTACCACGGCACGCACGTCGCCGGTACCATCGCCGCCGCGCACAACGCCTACGGCGTGGACGGCGTCGCCCCCAGCGCCACGATCGTCGCGATCAAGACCTCGAACGAGGCCGGCTCCTTCTACCCCGAGTACGTGGCCTGCGCCTTCGACTGGGCTGCCGAGCACGACATCGACGTGACGAACTCCAGCTACTACATGGACCCGTACGCCTTCTGGATGCCCACCGAGGGCTCCCAGGCTGCGGGCCTCGAGGCTGCCTCGCGCGCGATCCGCTACGCGAAGAACCACGGCGTCGTCAACATCGCCGCCGAGGGTAACGACAACGACGATCACGACAACCCGACGATCGACAAGGCCTCGCCGAACGACGTCGAGGGCGCCGCGGTCGAGCGTAACGTGGCCGGCGGCATCGACGTGCCCGCCATGCTCAACGACTCGGTTGTCTCCGTGTCCGCCGTCGCCCTGCCCACCGGCACCGACCCGGCCACGGCCAAGCTCGAGCGTTCCAAGTTCTCTAACTACGGCAAGAACTCCGTGGACGTGGCCGCCCCCGGCTCGCGCATCTGGTCGACCCTGCCGACCTGGAAGAAGGATCCGCCCTTCGGTTACCTGTCGGGTACCTCGATGGCCTCCCCGCACGCTGCGGGCGTGGCCGCGCTGATCAAGCAGATCCACCCGGACTACACCCCCGACCAGACCATCGCCCTGCTCAAGAAGCAGGCCGGCTACACCTACGACCGCCTCGCTGCGCCCGAGGACGGTAAGGAATACCGCGGCGCTGGCCTCGTCAACGCCCTGGCCGCCGTCCTCAAGGACCAGCCGCAGCCCGTCCTCGGCAGCCTCGAGTACTCCCACGATGGCGCCACCGGCTGGCGTCCGCTCGCCGACGCGTCTGTCTCGGGCACCGTCTACGTGCGCACCACGGTCTCCGGCCCCGTCACCAAGGCCTCCCTGCAGGTTGGTTCGCAGACTCCCGTCACCGGCACCGGCACGGGTGCCTTCACGGGCAACCAGGTCACGCTCGTGGCCGGTCCCTACAACGCGACCGACCTGATCGGCGACGCCCCCCACGTTGAGGTCACGGTTACCGCCGAGGGTCGCAACAATGACGCCCGCGCCGATGACGACGTCAAGGACTCGATCCGCTTCCACGTGGATGAATCCCTGCACGACGGTGGCGCCTGGACCAACAGCGCCGATGGTTGGAAGTACTGCTACTCCGACGGCTACTGCGCCCGTAGCAAGTACGTCACCATCGATGGCTCCACCTACTACTTCAACGGCGACGCCGTGATGGCGACCGGCTGGGTCACCTTCGACGCCGCGTGGCACTGGATGACCCCGTCCGGCCGCATGGCGACGGGCTGGACCAAGGTCGACGGCTCCTGGTACTACCTCGATCCCGCCACCGGCGCAATGGCCACCGGCTGGGTTGACATGGACGGCTCCTGGTACTACCTGAACGCCTCTGGCGCGATGGCGACCGGCTGGGTCAATGTGAACGGTTACTGGTACTACCTGAACGGCAACGGCTCCATGGCCACCGGTTGGACCGCCGTGAACGGCAAGTGGTACTACCTGACCGGCAACGGCGCGATGGCGATCGGCTGGGTCAATGACGGCGGCACCTGGTACTACCTCGACGGCTCCGGCAAGATGGTGACCGGCTGGGTCTCCATCGACGGTAAGCGCTACCACTTCGCGTCCTCCGGCGCCTGGCTCGGCTGAGCTAGAAGGGGACGAGGCCTGGGCTGGGACGCTCCGGCCTCGTACCCCGCGCCGAGCGCCGGATGCCGAGCGCACCTGGTGCCCAGCGCAACTGAATACAACAGGGGCGGGTCCGAACGTATCGTTCGGACCCGCCCCGTTTGTTCCCTCACGCGTTCCGGGAGGGACCCGGGCGCGCCCCCAACGGTACCCAGGGGGCGCGATAGGCTCTCAGCCCAGGGAGTCGAAGAGGACCTGCAGGCCCTCGCCCATGGTCGGGTGCGCGATCGGCAGGAAGCGCAGCTGCTCGTAGGCCAGGCCGCCGGCCATGGCGACGTGCACGGCCGTGATGACCTCGGAGACGTTCGGGCCGATCAGCGTGGCGCCCAGGATCTGGTGCGTGTTCGCGTCGACGACGGCCTTCCAGAAGCCCTCGCCCGCGTAGCGCATCGTCTTGGCGCGCGGAATCGCGGCCGTGGGAACCTTGGCGATACGCACGTCGAGACCGGCCTCGCGCGCCTCGCCTTCGGACAGGCCGATGCGGGCCAGCTCGGGGGTGGCGAACACGGCGTAGGGGATCGTGCGGCCCTTCGTGGTGGTCGTCGCCTCGTCCAGGGACGCGCCGGTCAGCTGCGCGCGGATGATGCGGAAGTCCGACCAGGATGCGTGCGTGAACATCGGGGTTCCCGCGCAGTCGCCGGCCGCCCACACGCCCTCAGCGGAGGTGCGCAGGTGCTCATCGACCGCGACGAAACCGCGATCGGTCAGCTCAATCCCGGCCTCGTCCAGGCCGATGCCGTCCGTGTTGGGTACGCGACCCACGGCCACCAGGACCGCCTCGGCGGACACCGTCGAGCCGTCGGAGAGCGTCAGGGTCGTCGTGTTGCCCTCGCGCGAGGCCGACTCAGCGCGGCCGGGCACGATGCGCACGCCGGCGGCTTCCAGACCAGCTTCGACGACGCGTGCGGCGTCCTCGTCCTCACGAGGCAGCACGTGATCACCCGAGGAGATGAGGGTGACGTCCACGCCGAACGTCGCCATCATCGACGCGAACTCCACGCCGATGTAGCTGGCGCCGATGATCGCCAGGGAGGAGGGGAGCTCCTCGAGGCGCAGGATCTCCTCGTTCGTCCACGCGCCCGACTCCCACAGGCCGGGGATCGCGGGACGCGCGGGGCGCGAGCCCAGGTTGATGAGGACACGCTCGCCACGAATCGTGCGCTCGCCGCCGTCCTGGAGAGCGACGGTCACCGTGCGCTCGCCCGTGAAGCGAGCCTCGCCGCGGATGAAGTCCAGGCCGGGGGCCGCGAACATCTTCTCGTGTGCGCCGACCATGGCGCCGACGATGCCCTCCTTGTGGGCGCGGAGCTTGGCCAGGTCCACGCGCGCACCCTCGGTGCCGACGATACCGAACGCCTCGTCCGAGCGGGCATCGCTCAGGCGACGAGCCGAGTTGACCAGCGACTTCGTGGGGATACACGCGACGTTAATGCAGGTGCCGCCGACGAACTGGCGCTCCACCATGGCGACCTTCCAGCCCGCCTTCGCGCGCTCCATTGCGAGGGACTTTCCGGCCTTGCCGCCGCCGACAACCAGCAGGTCGACGTTCTCGATTTCGTTCGTGGACATGTTTCTCCTTGGGTAGAACAGGGTTACCTATCTCAACGCAGTGCGCCCGGATCTATTCCATCAACCAGAAATGTCCACAAGGTGGTCACAACAGGGGTGTCTATTGTCATGATCATGTGGCTGTATGACGCTCGTTTGTCGGGTGTAGAGGATCGAAGGGTCACATAGTGATCGCGCCGTTCGTTCAAACCCCCTTCGGCATGCTTAGATTATGGGTATGAGGGCTCTAGAAATTGGTGATTTTAAAGAGGATGTGGGGGCCGCTTTGGCGCGCGCCTCATCCGGTGAAGTCGTCACGCTCACCGAGGAAGGCCAGCCCGTCGCCGAGCTGGGTCCCGTGCGCATGTCGACCTACGCGCAGCTGCGCGAACTGGGCCTCGAGCGCCCCGCTATGGCGGACCTCGACGCCTACCAGATGCCGTCCAAGAACCTGCCCGACGGGCGGGGGATCGTCGGCAAACTGGACGATTGATCGCCCGGCGCGGGGGAGCCAGCGGCTACCCCCGGCGCTTGGCACGGTTCGTGGGCTCCGCGTGCAGCGGGTCCTCGGGCCACGGGTGCTTCGGATAGCGCCCGCGTAGCTGTGCGCGCACGTCCCGGTACGGCCCCGCCCAAAACGACGTCAGGTCGGAGGTAACCGCCGCTGGGCGACCCGCCGGATCCGTCAGATGTAGTACCAGGGGAACGCGCCCGTCCACCAGTCGGGGCGTGTCCGTCCACCCGAAGGCCTGCTGGACCCGCAGCGTCAGCACCGGGTGTGCGCCGCTCCAGTCGACGGGACGCGTACCTCCCGCAGGAATCGTCATCTTTTCCGGCGCCAGTTCGTCCAGGCGCGCCGCCTGAGGCCACGGCAGCGTCGAGCGCAGCGCATCGAGCATCGATACGCCACTCAACGAGCCGCCCTGTGCGAGGCGCTTCGCCCAGGGAGCAAGCCACTGCGGCGCGCTACCCGCGAGGGCCTCATCCGACACGTCGGGCCACGGGGCGCCGAGCACCTCGTGGAGCACCCGCATGCGCTCACGCAGGGACGAGGCCTCCTTCCCCCAGCCCAGATCGCCCAGCCCACGCGCGGCCAGGTGCTCGGCCACCAGCGTGGTCGCCTCCTCTTCGCTCAGGGACGAGGCCGGGGCGCTCTTCAGGGGGATAGCCCCCAGGGTGCGCGTGCGGGTGGCTTTGAGAGCTCCCTTGTCGATCAAGGCCTGCGTGCGGGTCTCCAGCAGTGCCGCGCCGGCCACCAGGGCGTCCTCCTCCGACAGCGGCACCGCCGCGAGAATACGCGCGTGGCGCGAGGCCGGCGCCCGGTCAATCGAGGCCACGGCCAGCCACTCCTGCCCCTCCAGGGGAGAGCCCTGCGGCAGCTCGGCGCCCACGCCGCCCGCCAAAATGTAGGCGGCTGATCCCGGTCGGCGCCGCGCGATCCACTCCGGGTACGCCAGCGCGCACGTCAGGGCCAGCTCGTCCTCCCGCGTGCGCGAGCCTGCCTCCTGGTGCGTAGCCACAACGGACGCGAGCGCGTCGTCCGACGCGGAATCCGGCAGACGCTGCGCCAGACGCTCCAAACGCGCCTGCGTCTCCTTCACCCGCGCCGCCTGCGCGTGCGTGCCTGCCGCGCCACTGGCGCCACCGCGACCCAGCCGACGCTCCAGCGCACCCAGGTCAGCCCCCGGCGCGCGCACGTCCTCCGACAGGAGGGCCACAAAACGCGCCGCCTTCGACGTCCCCAGGATCGCGCTCGACGCCAGGAGGGCCCTGCCCAAGGGCGGGTCCAACGGCAGCGACGCCAGCGTGCGGCCGAGAGCGGTGGCGGCCCCGGCCTCGTCCATGGTGCCCAGGGAGGACAGGCGCTGCCCGGCGGCCTCCCACGTGCCTGCGGGTGGAGCGTCGAGCAGGGCGAGCTCCTCCACCGGGGTACCCCACGCGGCAACCTGGAGGCGCGCGTCCGTCAGGTCCTGCGTGGCGATGCCCGGCGCCGACTGCGCGGGCCTGCGGGCCACGTCCACCGAGTCCATGACGCGTACGGCGATGCCCGGGCCGGTGCGCGCGGCACGTCCCGCACGCTGCTCGAGGCGAGCGAGGGCGGCCGGCACGGTCACAAGAGACGAGAGGGAGCGACCCGCGTCGAAGCGCGGCTCGCGCGCGAGCCCCGCATCCACGACAACGGACACGCCCGGAACGGTGAGCGAAGACTCCGCGATGGAGGTGGAGAGGATGACGCGGCGACCGGCGGCGGGGGAGAGCGCGCGGTCCTGCTCGGCGGCGCTCAGCTGTCCGTGCAGCGCAAGGACCGGTATGTCTCCCAGGCGCAGGTTGCCTCGGACGGCCTCGATCTCGCCCACGCCCGGCAGGAACACGAGGACCGACCCCTCGGTGGCTGCGACCGTCTCCTCGACCGTGCGCGCCACGTGCGCCAGGTACTCGCGGCGCACGCCCACGCGCTCGTTCCCGATCGCGCCCACCGCCTCGACGCCGCGCGGAGGGGGAGCGTAGCGCAGCTCCAGCGGAAAAATATCGCCCGGAATATCAACGAGCGCGGGCTCCTCGCCCGTCGAGGCGCGCAGGAAATCAAGCGTTCGCGAAGCCTCGAGCGTCGCCGAGGTAAGTGCGACGAAAAGGTCATCGCGCAGCGCCGAGCGGGCGTCCAACGCGAATGCCAGCGCCAGGTCAGTGTCCAGGTCGCGCTCGTGGAACTCGTCCACGATCAGAGCGGATACCCCGGGCAGCTCCGGGTCACGCTGCAGGCGGCGCAGCGCCACGCCCGGCGTCACCATCTCCACGCGCGTACGCTCGCTGACGCGCGAATCCCCGCGCACCGAATAGCCGACCTGCCCGCCGACCTCCTCGCCCAGTAGACGGGCGATCCGGCGAGCGGCAGCCCGTGCGGCCACCCTGCGCGGCTGCGTGACGAGAACACGCCCCACCGCCGCGTCGTACTGGGCTAATGCCACCGCCACCGCGGGCGGCAGCAGCGTCGTCTTACCCGTGCCCGGAGGCGCCGTGATCACCGCGCAGCCACCCGGCCGGGTCGCCGCCGCGATATCGCCCAGGGCGCGCGTGACCGGCAGCTGTGGCGGGTGTGAAACGAGTTCTTCGAGGGTGGGCATGGCTTCATTGTGCGTGTTCCCAGGGCGTCCATGCACCCGGGAACCATCCGCCGCGCCGCTCCGATGCGTCCGGGGTCACTGCGTAAGCGGGCACCGTGAAGCCTCTGGAGGGGCGCTCCAGCGTAGAATAGGAGCAGTATGACTACGGAGAACACAGCGCCGGCGCTCGCGGCGGCCACCCTCGCACACACCACGGGGCGCGTCACCATCCCCGCAGACATGGACCCGATCGTGGTTCTCGGCGTCGCGGACCAGGTTCTGCGCGCCCTCGAACGCGGCTTCCCGCACGTCCGTTTCCTCGTCACCGGGCGCGAAATCTCCCTGGCCGGCACCCAGGCCGACATTGACGTGGCCGCGGGCCTCCTCGAAGAACTCATCGGCATGGCCCGGCGCGGCACCGCCCTGGACGCCACCGCCGTCGAACAGGCCATCGGTCTGCTTGGACGCCTCACCTCGGGCGAGGCCCCCACGGAAGAAATCCTCTCCGCGCGCGGGCGTTCGATCCGTCCCAAGACCCCCGGCCAGAAGGCCTACACGGACGCCATCGACCGCGCCACCGTCGTCTTCGGCATCGGCCCCGCGGGCACCGGCAAGACCTACCTGGCCATGGCCCAGGCCGTGCGCCGCCTCCTCTCCGGCGAGGTCCGCCGCATCGTCCTGACCCGCCCGGCCGTCGAGGCGGGGGAGAACCTCGGCTTCCTGCCCGGCTCCCTCACCGACAAGATCGACCCCTACCTGCGTCCCCTCTACGACGCCCTGGGGGACATGCTCGACCCCGAGGCCCTGCCCAAGCTCATGGCCGCCGGCACGATCGAGGTCGCGCCCCTGGCGTACATGCGCGGACGCACCCTCAACGACTCCTTCATCATCCTGGACGAGGCCCAGAACACGACGGTCGGCCAGATGAAGATGTTCCTCACCCGCCTGGGTTTCGGCTCCAAGGTCGTCGTCACGGGCGACGCCTCGCAGATCGACCTGCCCGGCAGCCAGACTTCGGGCCTGTCCGTCGTCGAAAACATCCTCGGCGACATCGACGACATCGAGTTCTGCCACCTGACCAGCGCCGACGTCGTGCGCCACGAGCTGGTCGGCGCGATCATTGATGCCTACCAGCGCTTTGACGATCGAAATGCCGCGCGTCGTGCACGCGCGCGCAGCCACAACACCGCACGCAGGGAGTACACGTCATGACCGAGGTCATCAACGAGACCGACTACGAAATCAACGAAGCCGAGTTTTCCGCGCTGGCCGACTACGTGCTTGACCAGATGCACGTCAGCTCCGACGCGGAAGTCAACATCATCTTCATCGAGCCCGAGCCGATGGAAGACCTGCACGTGCGCTGGCTGGACCTGCCTGGCCCCACCGACGTCATGAGCTTCCCCATGGACGAGCTGCGCCCCGGCACGGCGGATCACCCCACGCCTCCCGGCATGCTCGGTGACATCTGCATCTGCCCGCAGGTCGCCGCCCGCCAGGCCGCCGAGTCCGGCCACAGCGCCGCCGAGGAGATGCTCCTCCTGGCCACGCACGGCATGCTGCACCTCCTGGGCTACGATCACGCGACCGACGCCGAGCGCGAGGTCATGTTCGCCCTCCAGCGCAAGCTCCTCCTGACCTTCCTGGCCACCCGATGATCCTTCCCCTGCAGGTGTCCCCGGCCTCGCCGATCCTGGATGTGCCCTCCGTGGCGCTCCTGGTTCTCGCGGTCGTCGCCCTGGTGTCCGCGTCTGTCGCCCAGAGCGTCGAGCAGGCCGTCCAGCGCCTGACTCTGGCCGGCGTCGAGGACCTCATCGAGGAAGAGCGCCGGAACGCGCGCATCCTCTACGGCCTCGTCGATCACCGCCAACGCACCCTGCTGTCGCTGCGCGCCTTCCGTACATTCTGGCAGGTCGTCTTCGCCGTCATGGGCACGATCATCCTGGTCGACACCCGCCTGCCGTGGTGGGCCGTTGCCCTCATTGCGGTGTTGGTGATCGCGGCCCTGCAGCTGCTCTTCGTGTCCTTCCTGCCCGCCCAGTGGGGCGCGCGCAACCCCGAGGGTATCGCCCTGGCGGGCACCAGGTTCGCGGACCGCCTTGCGCGGCTCAGCCACCTGGTCGACCCGCTCCTGATCCGCGTGCGCTCCTCGCGCCCCGCCCCCGAGCCCACCGAGGCCCAGGTGCGTGCCGAGCTGATCTCCGACCTGCGCGAGATTGTCGACGAGGTCGGCGAACCCGAGAGCTTCGAGGAAGAGGACCGCGACATGGTCCGCTCCGTCCTGGACCTGGGGCACACGCTCGTGCGCGAGGTCATGGTGCCTCGCACGGACATGGTGACCATCGACGCCGACACGCCCGCCCCCTCCGCCCTGCGCCTGTTCGTGCGCTCCGGCTTCTCCCGCGTGCCCGTCGTGGGCGACGACGTGGACGATATTCGCGGCATCCTGTACTTCAAGGACCTCGTGTCCCGCTGGGAGGCCACGGGTGGCCAGCTCGACATGCGCGCCGAGCAGATGATGCGCCCCGCCGAGTTCGCCGTCGAAATGAAGCCCGCGGACGACATGCTGCGCCAGATGCAGGCAGAGCGTTTCCACATGGCCATCGTCATCGACGAGTACGGCGGCGTCGCGGGCCTGGTCACGCTCGAGGACATCCTCGAGGAAGTCGTCGGCGAGCTGACCGACGAGCACGACCGCCACTCCATCGAACCCGAGGAAGTCGAGCCGGGCGTCTGGCGCGTCCCCGCACGCTACCCGATCTCCGAGCTGGGTGAGCTCCTCGACCGCGAGATCGAAGACGAGGACGTCGACTCCGTCGGCGGCCTGCTCGCCAAGGCGATTGGGCGGGTTCCCCTGCCCGGCGCGACCGGCACCCTCGCCGGCGTTTCAATGACGGCGGAAGAGGCGCGCGGGCGCCGCCGCCAAGTCTCCACCATCCTGTGCCGCCTCGACCCCGACGCGCAGCTCCTGACCCCCGACCTCAACCCCGCCGACGACAAGGACAACTGACATGCGATTCCCCTCCGACGACGAACTGATGGCCGGCCCCAACGCCTTCGGCGACGCTCGCATCGAGGTCGCCCCCGACGCCGCCGATCCGGAAGCCGACGCTCGCGCGCAGATCGACGCCGGCCTCGGCGACGAAGCCACGGACGAGGCCGGGGCGCAGCCCGGCGAGGACGAGGACTTTGACGACTCCGAGGAGGAGGACGACGAGTACGAGGACCTCGAGGGCCTGGAGGACGAAGAGGACGCCGACCTCGATGCGTTCGAGGCGCTGACCTCGCTTGCGTCCCTGCGCGAGGACGCGGCCGCGACTATCGAGATACCGGACTTCCCGGAGGACTTCCGTGCCGGCTTCATCTCGATCGTTGGGCGCCCCAACGTCGGGAAGTCGACCCTGACGAACGCGCTGGTCGGGCGCAAGATCGCGATCACCTCGGGCCGTCCCGAGACGACGCGCCACAACATCCGCGGCATCGTGCACGGGGATAAGTACCAGCTGGTGCTCGTGGACACCCCCGGATACCACCGCCCGCGCACGCTGCTGGGCAAGCGACTCAACGACATGGTGCGTGAGGCCCTCTCCGAGGTCGACGTTGTGCTCTTCTGCCTGCCCGCCGACCAGCGCATCGGCCCCGGCGACCAGTTCATCGCACGCGAGCTGCGCGGCATCAAGCGCCCGATCATCGCGGTGGCGACCAAGTGCGATGCCGTGCCGCGCGACCGCGTCATGAAGCACCTGCTGTCCATCGAGAAGCTGGGGGAGTGGGCCGCCATCGTCCCCGTCTCCTCCGTGGAGGGCAAGGGCATCGACCACCTGCGCGAGGTGCTCGCGCAGACTGTGCCGCTGTCGCCGCCGCTGTACCCCGAGGGTGACGTCACCGACGAGTCCCGCGACACCCTGATCGCCGAGTTCATCCGCGAGGCCGCCCTGGAGGGCGTGCGCGACGAACTGCCGCACTCCCTGGCCGTCCAGGTCGAGGAGATCATCGAGAGGCCGCGCCGCGAGGGTGACGACCGCCCGCCCATGCTCGACATTCATGTGAACGTCTACGTTGAGCGCGACTCCCAGAAGGCCATCATCATCGGCCGCAAGGGCTCGCGTCTCAAGCAGATTGGCACCCAGGCCCGCGCGCACATTGAGGAGCTGCTGGGCCGCCGCGTGTACCTCGACCTGCACGTGCGCACCGCGAAGGACTGGCAGTCCGACCCGAAGATGCTGGGACGCCTCGGGTTCTGACATGCCCAGCGTCATCCGTGTACGCGGCGCCCGCGTCCACAACCTGAAGAACGTAGACGTTGACGTTCCCCTGAACGAATTCGTCGCAGTCGCGGGCGTGTCCGGGTCGGGCAAATCCTCCCTGGCCTTGGGCACGCTCTACGCGGAGGGATCGCGGCGTTACCTGGAGTCCCTGGCGACCTACACGCGTCGGCGCATCTCCCAGGCTGCCAAGGCCTCGGTCGACGAGGTTGAGCACGTGCCCGCCGCGCTCGCGCTGCGCCAGCGCCCAGGTGTACCCGACGTGCGCTCTACCTTTGGTACGGCGACGGAGCTTCTCAACCACCTGCGCCTGCTGTTCTCACGCGTTGGCTCCTATCTGTGCCCCAACGGGCACCGCGTCCCGCCCTCGCTGGGCGTGGCCCTAGAAGTGCCTCTCACGTGCCCGCAGTGCGCGGTCTCCTTCTACGGCCTCGGTGCGGAGGAGATGGCCTTTAACTCGGGCGGTGCGTGCCCGGTGTGCGAGGGGACGGGCGTCCAGCGCGTCGTCAACCGAGCGTCCCTCGTGCCCGATGAATCCCTCACTATTGACGAGGGCGCGGTTTCCCCGTGGGGATCCCTCATGTGGAAGCTTATGAAGGACGTCGCCCGTGAAATGGGTGTGCGCACGAACGTGCCTTTCCGGGACCTGAGCGATGCAGAGAAGGCGATCGTCTACGAGGGGCCCGCCGAGAAACGTCACATCGTCGTCGCCACCAAGACCGGTGGCACGGAGCTGGACTTCACCTACTTCAATGCGGTCGCCACGGTCGAAAACGCCTTGTCGAAGGCGAAAGATGAGAAGGCCCTCGCCCGCGTGGAAAAATACCTCATCACCCGCACATGCCCCGCGTGCGACGGCACGCGCCTGGGGGAACGTGTACGCTCCACGCTGATCGAGGGCATCGACCTGGGCGAGGCCTCGCGCCTCACGCTCACGGAGCTGCGCGAGTGGGTCCAGCGCGTCCCCAGCCTCGTTCCGGATGAGGTAGCTCCCATGGCCCGCGTCATTGTCGAGGAGATGACCGAGCCGATGGATCGCCTCGTGCAGCTCGGCCTGTCCTACCTATCCCTCGACCGCGCGTCCTCGACGTTGTCCAACGGTGAGCGCCAGCGCATGCAGCTCGCCCGTGCCGTACGCAACCGGACGACCGGGGTCCTCTACGTGCTGGATGAGCCGACCATTGGCCTACACCCCTCGAACGTCGACGGCGTCCTGGCGATCATCCGGGAACTCCTCGCCGACGGGAATTCCACTGTCGTCGTCGACCATGACACGCGTGTCCTCGCAGCCGCGGATCACCTGATCGAGATCGGACCCGGAGCGGGAGCGGACGGTGGTCGCGTCATCTTCCAGGGCCCCATCAACGAGGCCACCCACGCCCCCGCGTCCCGCATCGGCCCGTACATGGCTGGGGTCCGTCGGGTTGAGCGTGCAGTGGGGGAGTCGGATCAGGGCGCGGATATCGATGGGCGCGGTGCGCTTCACCTGGAGACTAACCAGATCCACACGGTGCGGCCCCTGAGTGTTGATATTCCACTGGGTTCGTTGACGGCCATCACGGGCGTCAGTGGGTCGGGTAAGACGACACTCGTCCTTGAGTCGCTGGTTCCCGCGCTGCGTGCGCGCCTTGCTGGTGAGCCTTTGCCCGAGCACGTGCGCGACGTGGATGCCGCCGGTATCTCACGGGTGAACCTGATCGACGCGACGCCGATCGGAGTGAACGTGCGCTCGACCGTGGCCACGTACTCCGGTGTCTTGGACGAGCTGCGCCGGGCGTTTGCGCGTACCGAGGAGGCGCAGGCTGCCGGGTTGAAGCCCGGTGCATTCTCGTACAACACGGGTTCGCTTCGATGCCCCACGTGCGACGGGACCGGGCAGATCACCCTGGATGTGCAATTTTTGCCCGACGTGGACATCGAGTGCACGGATTGTCGAGGGAGCCGCTACGGCGCGCAGGCGTCGCAGATCCGCCGCGATGGGCTGAGCCTGCCCGACATCATGGCGATGAGCGTCGACGAGGCCCGGGTGGCCGTGCGTGGGCTAAAGAAAGCCGGAGCGATCCTGGAGACCCTGGCCGGCCTCGGCCTGGGATACCTGACGCTGGGGGAAGCCACTCCCGCCCTGTCAGGTGGCGAGGCCCAGCGCCTCAAGCTTGCCTCCGAAATGGGTAGGCGCCAGGAGGGCACTCTCTTCATCTTCGACGAGCCGACGATCGGCCTGCACCCGGATGATGTGCAGGTCCTCCTGAACGTGCTCCAGCACCTCATTGAGCGCGGAGCGACGGTCCTCGTCATCGAGCACGACCTGGACCTGATCCGTTGCGCTGACTGGGTCATTGATATGGGCCCGGGCGGCGGCATCGAAGGGGGTCGTATCGTCGCGCAGGGCACTCCGAGCGATATCGTGGACAGCGAGGCCTCGGTGACGGGACGCTACCTGCGCTGAGACTCTGTCGCAGGGAAACATCAGGTGGGTATCGGCCCAGATAAGCATGGTGCCCGGCTGCCGTGAGGCAGCCGGGCACCACTGCGTTGTGATCAGATCACTTGACGATGACGACTCGCAGGAAGCGGGGGCCGTGCACGCCGTTGACGCGGACCAGCTCGATATCGGAGGTCGCCGAACCGCCGGCGAGCCAGGTCATCGGACGGGTCGGGTTCTTGCCGAGGATCTCGACGGCCTGGGGCACCGTGGGAACGATGTCGGAGGCGCGCAGGATGACGACGTGAGTGTCGGGAACGAGCGTGATCGCGCGGCGACCCTGGTCGGGCTCGCCATCGAGGACGATGGTGCCGGAGATAGAGATCGCGACGCGGCAACGCGTGACGACGGCATCGATCTGGTCGAGCTCCAGCGTCGGGATGGCCTGCTCGCGGCTGTCCTCGCGGACCGTGCGGCCGTCACGGGCGGCGGCCTCCTTGAAGGCGTCGTCCAGGCCGGTGGGGACCACGACGGAGGTGGCCTTCTGGTCGGCCAGGAAGGTCGAGATCGCGTCCGCGACCTCGGACTCCTTGGAGACCACGACGACCTGCGCGGAGTAGTCCTCGAGCTTCTCGATCATTTCGTCAATGACGGCCTGCGAACCGGGCGCGTGCTCGGTGGAGCGGATGTAGTCGCGGGGGATCGGACGCACCGGACGGTCCTGCTGGGAACGAGAGATGGCGTCGCGTGCGCGAGCCAGGATCGCGGTCTTCGCGTCCATGGTGGTGGTGCTCATGTCACGCCTCCTTCGGGGTCGTGTTGGTGGTCATGCCATGCTCGGACGCGAGCGGGATGCCCGTCGCTGGGGCGTCGGTGCGAGGCGCGTTGGCGTCGGAATCCTTGTGGGTGCGCTTCCACCACTCGCGGAAGGTTTCCTTCGGGGCGACCGGCAGGTCGCGTGCGCGGGTCCACAGCGAGGCCGGGAAGGGCAGTGCGCCGATGGCGCCCTTCTTCGCAAAGAGGCGCGTCGCCTTGGTCGGCACGTTCGCGGCCTTCCACAGCTTCGCGTTCGACATGACCGGGGTAGACAGGCCCATCGCGAGGTCCCACACGTCCGGCACAAGGTTGCGCTTGACGTCAACCGTGCGCGCACGCATGTGAATAAGGATCGTGGGGATGTCGATCTTGACGGGGCAGACCTCGCCGCACGCTCCACACAGGGAGGACGCGAAGGGCAGGGTGTGCACGGGATCGTGCTCGTCGAGGCCCTGGGTGAGCTGCGGGGTCAGGATCGCGCCGATGGGGCCCGGGTAGACGGAGCCGTAGGCGTGGCCGGAAGTGTGCTGGTACACCGGGCAGATGTTCATGCACGAGCCGCAGCGGATACATGCGAGGGCCTGGCGTCCGATCGGGTCGGCGAGGACCTTGGTGCGGCCGTTGTCCATGAGGATGAGGTGGAATTCCTGGGGGCCATCGCCGGGGGTGACGCCCGTCCACATGGAGGTGTAGGGGTTCATACGCTCGCCGGTGGCGGAACGAGGCAGGAGCTGGGAGAAAATCTCGATGTCCTGGAAGCGGGGGACCAGCTTCTCGATGCCCATCAGGGTGATGAGCGTGTCGGGCAGGGTCAAGCACATGCGGCCGTTGCCCTCGGACTCGAAGATCGAGACCGTGCCGGTTTCCGCGACGCCCATGTTGGTGCCGGAGACAGCAACCTTGGCGTGCAGGAACTTCTTACGCAGGTGGGAGCGTGCCGCGGCGGTCAGCTCGGTCGGATCGTCGGAGAGGTCGCGAGGAGCGTCCTCCATGCGATCCAGGAAGATGCCACGAACCTCGGAACGGTTTCGGTGGATCGCCGGGACCACGATGTGGCTGGGCATGTCGTCGGCCAGCTGGACGATCATCTCGGCGAGGTCGGTCTCGCGAGCGTGAATGCCCTGTTCCTTCAGGTACTCGTTGAGGTTCGTCTCCTGGGTGGCCATGGATTTGACTTTGACGATCTCGTCGACACCCTTGGACTTGATGATGTCCGCGATGATGCGGTTGGCCTCGTGCTTGTCGCGCGCCCAGTGGACGATGCCACCGCGAGCGGTCACGTTGCGTTCGAACTCTTCGAGGAGCTCGGGCATGCGGGACTCGACCTCGAACTTGACGGCCTCGGCTGCGCTGCGCAGGTCCTCCCAGTCGGGCATTTCCGCGACGCGCTGTCCGCGCTTGGTGCGGATCGTGCGGGTGGCGTGGCCCAGGTTGCGGCGCATCTGGGTGTTGGCCAGGGTCTTGTGGGCGCCTTCCGGGAAGGTCGTGCCCCAGCGGAGGGTGTCCTCGGGGATAGTGACGGTGGTGCGCCATCCGCCGGTGTGCGACTCGGGGGCGGAGGGCATTCCGATGAACGTTGCGGTCATGTCAGATCACCTGTGCGCTTTCGGGTGCGAAGGAGATGTTGCCCTCGAAGGGCTGATCCTTGGTGGATGCCAGGATCTCGGCGAGGTGCATCGGGCGGATGCCCGAGTTGAGACGCGAGAGGCCGCCGCCGACGTGCATGAGGCACGAGTAGTCGCCCATGACGAGGACCTCGGCGCGCGTGGACATCACGTTGGTGACCTTGTCCGCGAGCATCGAGGTGGAGGTCTCGGAGTTCTTCATGGCGAAGGTGCCGCCGAAACCGCAGCAGACCTCGGCGTCGGGCAGGTCGACGAGGGTCAGGCCCTCGACGGCGCGCAGGAGGCGGTAGGGGCGGTCGCCGACCTTGGCGACACGCAGCGAGTGGCAGGTCGGGTGGTAGGTGACCGTGTGGGGGAAGTAGGCGCCCACGTCCTCGAGGCCCAGAACGTCGGTGATGAGCTCGGTGAGGTCGTAGGTGTGTTCAGCGATGCGCTGGGACTGCTTCGCGAGATGCTCGTCGCCCACGTGCTCGGCGACGACCTTCTGCTCGTGGCGCGCTGCACCGGTGCAGGAGCCGGAGGGGACGACGATGGCGTCCCACTGGCCGTCGAGCACGGGCTCGAAGGTCTTGACGTGGTTGCGCGTAATCTTCGCGGCGTCTTCGAAGTAGCCGGTGTTTGCGTGCATCTGTCCGCAGCAGACCTGGTCTTCAGGGAAGACGACCTCGTGGCCGAGGCGTTCAAGCAGGGTCACTGTGGCCTGGGCAGCCTGGGGGAACATGACGTCTGCCAGGCAGGTGGAAAAGAGAGCGATGCGCACTGGGGGATCCTTCCTCGTGGGTGCTGTCCAACTCAGGTTATGACTGGGTCCGAGGTCCCAGCGGCCGTTTTTATCCAGACAGCGTGGGTGAGGTCGATTTTCCCCCTATTTCGCGCGGAAAGATCTCTGCCGCTAATCAATGAAAATTGGCCTCTCATTGGGCGTTTTAGGGCCTTCGGGGCGCGACTTAGCTCAGGGTGAGTTTTCGTTTTTCAGTTTCGCGATGATTCTGTGTGCACAAGAGGTCGTCCCGACCTCGAAAACGGACGAGGCCGGGGCGCGGTGAAGAAGGAATGATGAAGCCGGGGGAATTAGGGGTGGCCGATCGCTGTGAGGACGAGCAGCTGGCAGTCCTTGGATACCGCTATAGCCGTGATGGGCAGGGTTCTAAAACCGGTCTTCCCCTTGCCTTTCTCGGGTGGGAGGATGGCGTTGGCGTGATCGGGGTTGATCGTCGAGAAGTGGCAGTTCTCTGGCACGAACTTCTGGAGCCGCGGATCGATTCCGGGCAGAACGCTCGCGTCCCCGGTCGATCCTTCCATGAGGGTGTCGATCGTCGTGGTGGGGACGGTGGCGACCCCGGTCAACCAGTATTCGGGATCCTGCTCGAGGGCGTAGAGGATCCCCGAATGGGTGCGAGCGGTGACCACGTTGCCGTTGGTTGCTTGCATTCCCGGCCAGCGCTCGTTGAACGAGTCGAGGCGTGTCTGCACCTTCGTCTCGCGGTCGCTCGTGTAGGTGAATGGGGCGAATCGCGGGTCCTGCAAACCCCTCACGTGGGTATAATCGCCCGCGAACGGGTTGCACGCAGCGGTGAGTGCCGCGACCACGAGCAGCGGCGCGAGGGCCTTGAGTGGGTGCTTCATGGCTTTCCTTGGGTGGTCCTTTGGGCTGTCATTGACGAGGTCGGGGCGCGGTGGAGAGGACGAGTGGGAGGTCCCTGGGGCTCAGGAGTGGCCGAGGGCGGTGAACACGAGAAGGTGGCAATCTTCGGATATGGCCAACGCTTCTATGTCCATGGGGCCGAAATCGTCGGGAATACTCGACTTATCGGGTGCGAGTGCCTTATCCGCGAACTTCGGGTCGATCGTCGTGAACTTGCACTCCTGCGGCACATACTCGTAGAGACCAGGGTAGATGCCGGGTAGCAGTGTGTCGGTGGCTGCGCCCTCCGCGAGGAGCTGGATCGTCTCATCGGGGACGGTCGCAACAGCGGTCAGCCAGAATTCAGGGTCCTGGTCGGGGAGGAAACCTGTTTGGCTCGAATATGCGGTGACGATGTGTGCGTCGCTCGCCTTCGTGTTCGGCCACCGAACGTTGACGGAGTCGATCCGATCTTTGACCGTCGGCGTCTCGTCGCTTTTGTAGACGAACTCGGCAAAGCGTGGATCCTTCGGGTACTGAGGACTTGCCTTGTGTGCGAACGGGTTGCACGCGGCGGCGAGTGCAGCGACCGTGAGCAGTGGCACGAGGGTCTTGAGAGGGAGCTTCATGAGTGTCCTGAACGTTAGTGTGCTAGGCGTTGAGGCCATCGCCGGTGACGATAATGAGATTGCACTGCGCGGAGACCGCAAACTCGCGGATCTCGAATGATCCCCATTCCGAATAGATGGCTTCTGGATCGGTGCCGAGGACCTTGTTGGCAACGGCGGGGTCAACGGTTGTGAAAGTACATTCCTCGGGCACGTACTCGTACAAGAGAGGGTGGATGCCGGGTAACAACGAAGATCCGCCGATGCTGTCATCGACGAGCATGGTGATCGTTGTGTCGGGGACCTCGGCGACACCGGTCAGCCAGAATTGGCGGTCCGGCGTCGGCTGCCGGTCGGCACCATCTCGGTAATGGGCTACAACAACGTGTCCGGCGGTCGCCCCCAGTCCGGGAATACGCTCGTTGAACGAGTCGACACGCTCCTTTACCTCCAGCTCATCATCGGTCTCGTACGTGAATTTGGCAAAGCGCGGGTCCTGCGGGTACTGAGTCGGCGTTGCCGCCGGCGTGTTCCTGGGTGTGAACGGGTTGCACGCGGCGGCGAGCGCAGCGACCGCGAGCACGGGAAGGGACAACCGACGAAGTGATTTCATCGCTCAGGCTCCGAAATACATCGAGATGTACACGTAGTTTCCGCAGATGGCTACGTCTGTCGGATGATGGCTGATTCCAAGAAAAGACTGCAGTTCTTGACCCGTGTACCACTTTTCGCCAGTGAGATGAGCGAAATCTACGGGCAAATGAAGCTCCTTGGTATATTCTCCAGCACAGTGCTCAGCGAGAACGTCACGCCATTCGTTATTTGCAAGTGCAAATATTGTCAACAGTCGATCTGATGGTCCGGGCAGCGTTTCCTCCACGATGAGAGTAACGTCCCGATCGAGTATTTGAAAATACTCATGCACGGGAAAGAGCTGGTCTAAGCCATCCATGGAAAGTAATTGTGATGTCTTCATCGGTTTCTACCCCTGAGTCGTCGTCCGTTCTCGCTTTCTGTGGTATCGGTTGGGAGTGTTGGTGGCTGTTCGCCAACTTTCCACGTGTATGTCTGAGTCAAGCTTCCGTTAGATTCGAAGCTCTTTGCCCAGCCGAGTTCTTCAAAACGCCCATTGACTGCGTCAGGTGTTCCAGAATCCAAGTCGGCTTTGCCTCTATCGAAGTTGTATTTATCGCGAGCGTAAACGGTTACTGTTGCGGTGACGGTGTCCCCTGACACCGTCACGTTTGTCGTCGTGTAATTCGTGTGGCCGCCGATTGTTTTGCGCCAGTTTTCGGTTTTCGGATATGGACCCTCAGAAGTTGCAGGGGAATACAGTGTAGTTTCAGTCTTTCCAGCATTGACCGCTTCGTTAGCTGCCTGTAGTGAGTCATTGAGGCGAGCATTGACGCGGTTACGGACACCGGCATCCTCATCGTAGGCTCTCTCGTAATCAAATGTCTTTGGAGTGCCGGTATTGTCGCGGAAATGTGCGTAGAAGTCAGCGGCATCCGGGATGTTTTTGATCGCTCGCCCGCCATCAAGCATCACTTGCCATTTCAACCAGTTCACACGGTCTTCGAAAGTATCCTGTCCCGCTTTTGAACCATGAGGAAAGTCGTTGTCCCAGAGGATCTTTCGGTCGGGTTCAATAGTCGAGAAGCCGCCTGACGTCGTGTATGGGGTAACATCTCCGCCGGAATTGATAGCTGCCTGAAGATCATATCGGTCGAACGTGTTGACTAGGGCCAGCAGCTGAACTTGCATCTTTATAGCTGCAAGGAACTTTGCGCCTATTTGAGCCGGAGGACGCATGTCGAGCAGTCGGTGAGAGGGACGCACTCTCCAGGTATCGGAAACGTCAAAATCTGCGAGTTCTATTCGGTTAACGCTATCGATAACGTTGCGTTGGAGTTGCTGCTTATTGGTGCGGTAGGTGGCGATGGCCGCCTGCGTCTGTTGGATCGACGTGATGTGATCGGTGATCTTCTGCTCGAGCGCATCCAGCTTGGCGATCATCGCCTGGGCGCTCTGTCCCTCCAGGCTCGAAGAAATTATCTCTTTTGCGTGGGCAATGTCGTCCAGCTTCTCCCGATTGGCTCGCAGCTGGTCGTCGAGGCTTTCAATCGCGTTCGTGAAGGAAGAAAGGTCAAGTGCATGCAGTTCAGTTTTTGTGACCATCTGTGTCATCCCTCGTTAGATGCGCTGAAGGAATCGGCGATCGCGTTCTCCATCGCCTCGAACTCCTGGAGCGTCTTCAGCATGTCGGCGTGCATTGCCTTGAGCTCGTCCTGGATGGCGGTTTCTGCCTCGTTGAGGTTGTTGATCGGCCCGCTGATCCTCTGCGCGTAGACGTGGCTGCAGGGATCTCCGGTGGGAGGCGTGACCGTGGTGCAGGTTGCTGCTTCGTCGACGTATTGTGCGGCCGTGCGTAAGGCGTCGCTCGAAAAACTCAAGTCGGGCACTGTCGTCTCCTTTGTCCGTACTTCTGTTGGGAGCGTACAAGGGGGAGGTCCCGGGAGGCAACTTGCCTCCCGGGACCTCCCGAGCCCATGAGCCGCTGATCAGTGCGGCATGTAGGCGCCGAGCCAGCCCTGGGATGCGATGAACACCAGGGTGCACAGCACCAGGAGCAGGCCGATCGAGTAGGGGGCGGCCTTCTTGAGGATTTCCGCGTCGGAGCCCTTCGAATCCACTGCGGTCGCGGCGATCGCGAGGTTCTGTGGGGACACGATCTTGCCGATGCCGCCGCCGATTGTGTTGGCGGCAAGCAGGATCGACGGGTCGAGGCCCGCGCCGGCTGCGGCGGTCGACTGCAGGTTCGCGAAGAGCGCGCCCGCCGAGGTGGCGGAGCCTGCGACGGCCGTGCCGATCCAGCCCAGGATGGGGGAGAGGAACGCGAAGGCCGCGCCCGTCGTCGCCAGGGCGGCGCCGATCGAGGTGGTCTGGCCCGAGAAGTTCATGACGAAGGCCAGCGCCATGACGGAGGCGATCGTCAGGATGGCCATGCGCAGCGAGTAGATGGTGCGCGGCAGGACCGCGAACATCTCACCCACGGAGGTCTGGAAGCGGCCGTTCGAGGAGTTCGTGCCGTACACGATGGCGACGATGATGCCGGTGACGAAGATCCACGTGCCGGGGTTGGACAGGATCTGCAGGTTGTAGTTGGCGGCGCTCGACGGAGAGCCGTCGGCGGTCAGCAGGTTGCCGTAGATACCGGGCCACGGGATCTTCACGTCCGTCGAGGAGAAGAAAGCTGCGACCGGTTTGGCGAGCTTCGTGATCGCGATGATGACGACGACGAGGACGTAGGGCAGCAGGGCCAGTCCGATGCGCGAGCCGGTGGGCTTGTCGGCCTCGTCGGCCTTGGTCGCGCACTCCGCAGGGGTCGTCGGGCCCCAGACCAGCAGGAAGACGTAGCAGGCGGCGAAGCCGAGCAGTGAGCCGACGACGGCGGTCAGCTCGTAGGAGACCGAGGGGGTGAAGAAGTGGCCGATGCCTGCTGCGGCGCCCGCAACGAGGGCGAGGGGCCACAGCTGGCGCACGCCGCGGCTGCCGTCGAGGATGAACAGCATCAGGACTGGGATGAACAGACAGAAGATCCAGGTCAGGTGGCCCATGTCGCCGGCGACGACGACGGGGTCTGCGCCGCCGAGCTTGCCGGCGGTGGTCGTGGGGATCGCCATGGCGCCAAAGCCCACGTTGATGGCGTTACCGACGACGGTGACAACGGCGGCCTTGATCTTCGGGACGCCGAGGGTCACCAGCATGGCGCAGGTGATGGCCACGGGTGCGCCGAAGCCGGCCAGGCCCTCGAGCAGGCCACAGAAGCACCAGGCCACGATGAGGGCCTGGGCGCGCTGGTCGCCGCGGCCGATCGTATTAAAGACCGCCTTCAGGTCGGAGCTGCGTCCGGACTTCTCGGTCAGGTTGTACAGCCACACGGCCGCGATGATGATGTAGATGATCGGCATGAAGCCCATCGCGGCGCCCTGCGTGCCGGACAGGAGCGCCATACCGACGGGCATCTTGAAGGCGAACACCGCGATGCCCAGGGACAGCACGAGGGAGATGATCGAGCACCAGTGGGTGGCGACCTTGAAGACGCCCATGAGGACGAAGAAGACGACGAGCGGAAGGAGCCCGACGACGGCTGTCAGGAAGACGTTACCCGCGACGGCAGTCGTCGACGGGGTAAAAGATTGGGCTAACAAAAGAGAAGTCATGGCTGCTCCGCGCGTCAGTGTGTGGGACATTGGACCCAATTATCATGACATATGAACGCAGAGGCTTACACACTTTTGAGCGTTTTTCTTTGTCAATGCTGGGTGGGGAGCGCGCCGCATCTCACGTCCAGTATGCGCAGCGCCTGCTCGCGGGCGGAGCCTCGTCGATAGACTACGAAGCGTGAAGACTACATCCGCCGTTCCCGTCCCCTCCGGCTCGCGCATGCCGATTCGCAAGTATCGGCCGTTCCTCGATACGAATCCCGTGGATCTGCCGGATCGCCAGTGGCCCTCCAAGCGCATCACGAAGGCGCCGCGCTGGATGTCCACCGACCTGCGCGATGGCAACCAGGCCCTCATCGAGCCGATGGATCCGGCCCGCAAGCGCCGCATGTTCGACCTGCTCATTAAGCTGGGTTATAAGGAGATCGAAATCGGTTTCCCCGCGGCCTCGCAAACCGACTACGACTTCGTGCGCTCCCTGATCGAGGACGACGCGGTGCCCGAGGACGTGACGATCTCGGTGCTCACCCAGTCGCGCCCCGAGCTGATCGAGCGCACGGTCGAGGCCATGGTCGGCTTCCCGCGCGCGACGGTGCACCTCTACAACGCGACGGCACCTGTGTTCCGCGAGGTCGTCTTCCATGCTGATAAGGCGCAGACGATCGAGCTCGCTCAGTCCGGTGCGCGCGAGATTATTGCGCAGGCCGAGAAGCGCCTGGGTGATGAGACGATCTTCGGATTCGAGTACTCGCCCGAGATCTTCGTGGACACCGAGCTCGATTTCGCCCTCGAGGCGTGCGAGTCCGTCATGGACGTGTGGGAGCCGGGCGAGGGGCGCGAGATCGTCCTGAACCTGCCCTCCACGGTCGAGCGTTCCACCCCGAACGTCTTCGCGGACCAGATCGAGTGGATGAGCCGCAACCTGAGCCGCCGCGAGTACGTGGCCCTGTCCGTGCACCCCCACAACGACCGCGGCACCGGCGTGGCGACGGCCGAGCTGGCGCTCCTGGCCGGCGCGGACCGTATCGAGGGCTGCCTGCTTGGTCAGGGCGAGCGCACCGGCAACGTCGACCTGGTGACGCTGGGCCTGAACCTGTTCAGCCAGGGCATCGATCCGGGCATCGACTTCTCGGACGTGGACTCGATCCGTCGCACGGTCGAGTACTGCACGCAGATGGAGACTTCGCCGCGCGCCCCCTACGTCGGCGACCTCGTGTACACGAGCTTCTCC
>JAHACW010000029.1 GCA_018375675.1 Actinomyces sp.
ATGCACGGCAACTGGGTCTTCAGCGCGCCGGGTACCGACCGCATCGAGGTGGGCGCACGCAGCGGCGACCGCAGCCTTGTCGAGCCCCAGTCCTTCACGGTGATCGTCCGATCCGGACGCCACAATGAGCGGCCCGCGCCGGTCGAGGAAGAACCCGTGCCGACACCGTCGCCCGGCCCGTCCCCGGTGCCGGAGCCGGTCCCCACCCCAGAGCCGACCCCTGCGCCTGCCCCGACTGTGGACCCGGAGCCCGCTCCCGCACCCACTGCGGATCCTGCTCCATCGCATGAGCCGACCGTCGATCCGGCACCCGCTCCGACCATGGATCCCGCACCTGCGCCTGCTCCGAGCGTTGACCCCGCACCGATGCCGACGCCTTTCCCCGCGCCGACGACGGACCCTGCTCCCGCCCCGAGTGCGGACCCCGCACCCGCTCCGTCTGCGGATCCGGCACCCGCCCCGGCCCCGACCGCGGATCCTGCACCGATGCCGCGGCCCTTCCCGGCTCCCGCACCCACTGGCGGTCCAGTTCGAGTGCCCGCAGCGCCCGCCACCAACGCAGGCACCCTGGCCTCGTCCGGCGCGACCCGCACCGCAGCCCCTGCTGCGACCGGTGGCAGTGCGACCGGCGCTCCGGCTGCTCGCAGCAACGGAGCGGCAAGCGGAACGACCGGTGCCGCCAGCTCGGCACCCGTGACCGCCCCGAAGGCGGCTCCCGCGGCCACCCCGTCCGCGAGCCCCTCGGCTGCGCCCCAGAGCGGTGCGCAGAGCGGCGAGGCATCCCAGAGCGGCGCGGCTGACGCCCCCGCCACTGGAACCGCTAACGCAGCCAACGCGATGCCCATCGCGGCGGCAGCCGAGAGTAGCAACGGCGGCGGATGGAGCCCCTACTGGCTGGTCCTCCTCGTCATCCCGGCGGCCCTCGCCGGCGGTGGAGCCGGATACCTGATCCGGACCCGATGACACGCCAAGCCGGGGCGGGACGCGCGCGTCCCGCCCCGGCTTCGTGCTGCGCGCCCCATGCGGCGCTAGACTTCCCCCATGGGAACAGCGCTGGTCACCGGAGCGACCTCCGGCATTGGTGAAGAATTCTGTTGGCAGCTGGCCGCCGCGGGCCACGACCTGGTGCTCGTTGCGCGTAGCGAAGACGCCCTGTGCGCGCTCGCGGACTCGCTCGCGAACGTCGCCGGCGTGCGCGCTGAGGTGATCGCCGCCGACCTGTCCACCGACTCCGGCTGCGCGCGCGTCGCCGCCCGCCTCGACGTGGGAGGGCCGGCCGATCTCGAGAAGCCTGACCTGGCTCCCGTCGACCTCCTCGTCAACAACGCCGGCTTCGGACTCGGAACCGACTTCCTGGACAACAGTCTTGACAACGAAATCAGCGGCCTGAATGTCATGGTCCGCGCCGTCATGATCCTGGCCCACCACGCCGGCATCTCCATGCGCTCGCGCGGACGCGGCGCCATCCTCAACGTCGGCTCCGTCGCCTCGCGCACTGGCGCGGGCACCTACTCCGCCCACAAGGCGTGGGTCGTGGCCTTCACCGAGGGCCTCGCCGCCGAGCTCAAAGGATCGGGTATCACCGCCACGGTCGTGTGCCCCGGCCCCGTCGATACACCGTTCTTCGAGCGCGCGGGCGTCGACATGCGCTCGACCCCCTCATGGCTCATGGCCAGCCCCGAACAGGTCGTCGCAGAGGCTCTCGACGCCGTGCGTGCGGGCCGCGTTCAGGTCACACCCACCATTCCCTACAAGGTCGCCATGGGCGCCATGAAGCTCGCTCCGCGCTGGGTGACCGCGCGCGCCATGCGCTCCGTCCCCCACATGTGAGGGTGCGGACACCGATACGAGGCCGGGGCCAGGTTCACGCAGAACCCGGCCCCGGCCTCGTTCATCAGTGAGACGAATCAGGCCAGGCCGATGTCCTCCAGTCCCAGCGCGTAGAAGTACGGGAAGCCCTCGGCCTCGATGCGCTCCTTCGCGCCCGTCGCGCGGTCGACGATCACCGCGACGGCAACGACGTTCGCGCCGGCCTCGCGCAGCGTGAGCGCGGCCTCCAGCGGGGAGCCGCCGGTCGTCGACGTGTCCTCGAGGACGACGACGTTCTTGCCCACGACATCCGGGCCCTCGATGCGACGCTTCATGCCGTGATCCTTCGCGGCCTTACGCACGACGAATGCGTCCAGGTCCAGGCCGCGCGACGCTGCGGCGTGCATCATCGCGGTCGCTACGGGGTCGGCGCCCATCGTCAGGCCGCCGACGGCCACGTACTCCTCGCCCACCGCGAAGCCGGACTCCTCCAGGAGGTCCAGCATGACGTGGCCGATGAGGGGGGCCGCCTCGTGGTGCAGGGTCGAGCGGCGCATGTCGACGTAGAAGTCGGACTCGCGCCCCGACGCCAGGGTGACCTTCTCGTGGATGACGGAGAGTTCCTGGACGAGAGCAGCCAGGCGCGCCTTGTGGGAATCGTTGGTCATGGGTGTTCCTTCCGGATCGGTGTGGGTCAATGCGCCGCCTCGACGAGCTCGATGAGATCGCCGATGCCCTCGTGGATGCCGAAGGGGCGGAACGGGAAATTGTTGATGTCCTCGCGGGTAGTGGAACCCGACAGGACCAGGTGGGTGCGCAGGCCTGCCTCGACGCCCGCGCGCACGTCCGTGTCCATGCGGTCGCCGACCATGGCGGCGCTCTCAGAGTGCGCGCCGATCTTGTTCAGGCCAGCGCGGATCATGACGGGGTTCGGCTTACCCACGAAGTAGGGCTTCTGCCCGGTCGCCGCCGTGATCATCGCCGCGATGGCGCCGCAGGCGGGCAGGGTGCCCTCGTCGGAGGGGCCCGACACGTCGGGGTTGGTCGCGATGAACTTCGCGCCGCCCTCGATGAGGCGGATCGCGTGGGTCAGCGCGTGGAAGTCGTAGGAACGCACCTCGCCGAGCACCACGAACTCGGGGTCGATCTCCGTCATCACGTATCCCGCAGTGTGGATCGCGGTGGTCAGGCCGGCCTCGCCGATAACGTACGCGGTCGAGCCGGGCGACTGCTGGTGCAGGAACGCGGCCGTCGCGTTCGCGGAGGTCCAGATGTTGTCCTCGGGGATGTCCAGGCCGGAGTTCGCCAGGCGTGCGGACAGATCGCGGTTCGTGAACACCGAATTGTTCGTGAGGACCAGGAAGGGGATGTTCTTCCCGCGCAGAGCGGCGAGGAACTCGTTCGCGCCCGGAAGTGCCCGATTCTCCTTGACCAGGACGCCGTCCATGTCGGAGAGCCACGCGGTGACGGGAGGCAGATCGGTCAGTGGTGTCGGTTCGTGCGTCAGGGCAGTCATGCCTCCATTCTACGGTGCCGCTAGGGTGGGATCCGTGAACGAGTTCGAAAACGGGTGTGACATCGCGCGTGATGGCGCGTGCGGGAGCGACGAGGCCGGGGCGGCGCAGTCCGGGCAGGTCGGGGTCGGTCCGTGGCCGGGTGGGGAGGCCGCCTGGCCGGTCGGTGAGCACTACGATCGGGAGCTTTTGACAGTGGGGGATCGGCGCAATGTTGAAGACCGCTACCGCTACTGGACGATGGACGCGATCCGCGCGGACATCGCTGCCCGCTCGCTGCCCTTCGAGGTGGCGGTGGAGAATCTCGATCACGACTTCAACATCGGGTCGATTGTGCGAACGGCGAATGCCATGGGCGCGCGCCGCGTGCACGTCGTGGGGCGCAAGCGGTGGAACCGTCGCGGCGCGATGGTCACCGACCGCTACCTGCCGGTGGATCACCGCCCCGAGGTGGCCGAACTTGTTGAGCATTGTGAGCGTGAGGGCTTGGCACTCGTCGGCGTCGACAACGTCGAGGGGTCTGTCGCGCTCGAGGGCGCGGTGCTGCCTGAGCGCGCCTGCCTTGTGTTTGGATCGGAGGCCTCCGGACTGAGCGAGGAGATGATCCGGGCGTGCGAGATCGTCGTTGCGATTACTCAGCGCGGTTCGACTCGGTCCATGAACGTTGGTCATGCCGCCGCGATCGTTATGTGGGCGCACGCGTCGCGTCTTGAGGGTGCGCAAAGCTAGTGACTTGTGGGTGAACTGTCAAACTGAAATGCACTAATTAACCCGGCTGCTCGATATTCTCGCTGACCAACTGATCTTTTACCGTTTCTATTGTTTTTAGCCGCCGACCTTTGATAGGCTTTGCAAGCCAAAAAGTAGTCGGAATGGATACGGAGCATCCGTTTTAATTCGGGCTTTAGACAGTTTGCGTGGAAGCAAACCGTTGAACAGGAGAATTAATGCCTCAGTCATCGCCAAGCCATGTGCGGGCGCCGCGGCTCGCGCGCTCACGAGCGAAGGTCGCACTCATCCTCACATCCGTGTGCGCCCTCGTTGCCGCGGTCCTCGTCCCCCTGACCTCCCACCTGCACGCGCAGGCCGCCCCCAATGTCCCCGTGACGATCCCCTCCCTCGAAGGCTGGACCCCGGCCTCGGGCTCCTGGACCCCCGCCAGCGGACTGCAGATCGTCCGCACTGACTCCGCCGACGCTGCCGGCGTCAGTGCTCTGCTGAGCCGCGCTCTCACCGACGCCGGCATCACCGGCATCACCGAAGGAACCGGAGCCGCAGCCTCCAACGCCGTCACTCTGACGATCAACGCGTCCCGCAGCGACCTCGGTGATGAGGGCTACCAGCTGACCGTCACCGGAAACGGTGCGCAGATCACGGCCGCCACCCGCGCCGGCCTCCTGTGGGGCGCGCGCACTCTCGAGCAGGCTGTCCGCTCGGGTCACGGAAGCGTGCCCGCAGGCTCCGTCACCGACATCCCGCGCTTCGCCGACCGTGGCGCCACCCTGTGCGCCTGCGGCACCCACATCACGACGGACTGGATCACCCGACAGATCGACCGCATGTCCGACCTGAAGATGAACTACCTGTCTCTCGAGCTGCGCCTCAAGTCCGACAAGTACCCCGCCACCACCTCGTTCTCCTACTACACGAAGGATGAGGTCAAGGCCATCGTCGAGCACGGCCGCGAGGTCGGCGTCCGCGTCGTCCCGCTCCTCAACGCCCCCGGCCACACCGGCACCATCCTCGGCAACTTCCCGCAGTACCAGGTCTCCGACGACTCCGGCAAGAAGAGCCCCAACCACCTCAACTTCATCGACCCCGCCGCCCAGAAGTTCTACTTCGACCTCATCGACGAGTACATGGACACCTTCGGATCCACCGAATGGCACATGGGCGCCGACGAATTCTTCTTCAAGAAGGGTCCCGGCGACTTCAAGAAGTACCTCGCGCAGATTCGCAACCACTACGGCGACCAGTCGATGACCTTTGACGCCGCGTTCAACGACTTCATCAACAAGGTCAACGCGCACGTCAAGTCTCGTGGCGGCACGCTGCGCGTGTGGAACGACGGCATCGCCGACATCTCCCGCATTCCGATCGACAAGGACGTCATCATCGAATACTGGGGCAAGGGCGAATCCAGCCAGGAGGGCGCCAACCGTGGCCTGCCCGTCAAGGATCTCGTCGACGCGGGTTACACCCTCGTGAACGCCTCCTCCGCCCTGTACTACTACCGTGATCAGCCGTCCTCCTACGTCATGCAGGTGCAGGGCCTGGAAGGCGTCTACGGAACGTGGACGATGAACACGTTCTACCACAACAAGGGGTACTCGGTTCCCGACGCCTCCATCCGCGGAGGCAAGGTCTCCATCTGGCAGGGTGGCCACGGCAAGGTCACCGACCACGAAACCGAAGCCTGGGTCACCGAAGGCCTGCGCTACGGCGCCCAGATGTTCTGGAACGCAAAGACCCCCAAGGCCGACGGAAACGTTGCGGCGTTCAAGGCGCGCATCAAGGCGCTGGGTGAGCCCTCCACCTATGTTGACCCCACTCGCGACACCCTCGCCCCGGGCCAGTACACGATCGCGCTGTCCGACGGACGAGCCCTGAGCGTGTCCGGTGGCACCCCGACCGCGGGCGCCGCCTCCGACAACTGGGAGCTGGCCGCCACGCCCGACGGCTACTACCGGATCCGCTCGGTCAACACGAACCGCTGCCTCGCCGTCTACTCCGAGGAAACGCCGAACTCCGAGTCCCACGTGTCGACGACTCCGGGACACCCGGTAACCGCCTACGCGTGCGCCGATACGAGCCAGGAGTTCACCCCCACGTTCCAGGGCGACTACGCGACGCGTAACCCCCAGAAGTGGGTCGCTGAACCCGCCGGCGATGGCTTCCGCCTGCGTAACGCCATGACCAACCAGTACCTGAGCGTCATCGACTCCGGCTACCTGTCGCGTCGCCCCAACGGTGGCGAGAAGACCGCCGAAGGTACCGTCGCGCAGCTGCCGTTCGATGTCACCGTCAACAGCCACTCGGTCTTCACCCTCACCTCCCAGGCCTCCTCGGCCCTCGACGTCAGCATCGAACGCGAAGGTGACGAGGCCTACCCGAAGACCGCCCTGTCCGGCATGAACCGCGCATCCCTGCCCATCGTCGGCGACGAGAACTGGGGCGAAACCGTCCTCAAAGTCTCCGTCACCAACAAGGGCAACAAGGAAGCGACCAAGATCCACCTGACCCCCGCGGTCTCCAACTCGTGGAAGCTCGCCAACGGCCCCCAGCCGATCGACCGCCTCGCCCCAGGCGAGACCCGCGTCGTGAAGTTCTGGGCGCGCCCCACCACCGAATTCGGTGAAGCGACCTTCACCGTCACTGTCTCGCACTCCGGTGAGAAGACCGTCGCCAGCGAAGGCCTGATCGGCGTGTGCGGCCCGCGCATCGAGGCCAAGGCCGTGGCAGCCGACTCTGTCGAAACCCGCTGGGAGTACGGCGAGGAATCCAAGGCCACCGACGGTGACCCCGCGACCTACTGGCACTCCCAGTACGTCGATGCCAATGCGGCCAAGCTGCCCGGCACCGACAACGCCCGTAAGTGGCCGCACTGGATCGACCTGAAGATCGGCGACGGTTCCGCCGCGTACGACGTCTGTGCCGTCACGTACACGCCGCGCGCCGGCAATGGCCCCAAGGCCTCGGGGCGCGCCAAGGACGTCCAGATCTACCTCGCGGGCAGCCTCGATGGCCTCAAGGGGCAGGGCGACAACAAGGCCGACGCTAAGGCTCAGGGCAACCCTGTCCTCGTGACGACCCTGGCCAACACCCCCGGCACCGTGGACATCCCGGTTGCGGGCAACGGCTCCTACCTCCGATTCCGCGGCACCTCAGCCCAGGATGACGTCGCCAAGACTCTCACGGACGTCATGTCTGTCGCCGAACTTGGAGTCCGCATCGGCCGCTCCAACTGACGCATAACAGCAGGGGAGGGGTTGGAAGAAAACCGTCCAAACGGGACTTCCTTCCCCTCCCCGCTCGTGCAAAATGTGAGAGAATCTATCACGACAAAACTGTCACTCGATTAGGAGGCTCCAAGTGCCTATCGCAACCCCTGAGGTCTACGCAGAGATGCTGAATCGCGCACGGGATGGCAAGTTCGCCTACCCCGCGATCAACGTGACCTCGTCCCAGACCATCACCGCCGCCCTCCAGGGCTTCGCCGAGGCCGAGTCCGACGGTATCCTCCAGGTGTCCGTTGGCGGCGCCGAGTACGGCTCCGGCTCCACCATCAAGAACCGCGTCACCGGCTCGCTGGCCCTCGCTGCCTACGCGACCGAGGTTGCCAAGAACTACGGCATCACCGTGGCTCTGCACACCGACCACTGCGCCAAGCAGAACATCGACTCCTGGGTCCGCCCCCTCCTCGAGATCGAGGCCGGCCAGGTTGCCGAAGGCAAGCTGCCCACCTTCCAGTCCCACATGTGGGACGGTTCCGCCATCGACCTCGACGAGAACCTCGAGATCGCCAAGGAACTGCTCGCCCTGTCCGTCAAGGCCAACACGATCCTCGAGATCGAGGTCGGCGCTGTCGGTGGCGAGGAAGACGGCGTCGTTGGCGAGATCAACGAGAAGCTGTACACCACCACCGCCGATGCCATCAAGACCGTCGAGGCCCTGGGCCTGGGCGAGAACGGCCGCTACCTGACCGCTCTGACCTTCGGCAACGTGCACGGCGCCTACAAGCCCGGCCACGTGAAGCTGCGTCCCGAGCTGCTCGGCACCATCCAGAAGGAGGTCGCTGAGCACTACGGCCTCGACCACCGTCCCTTCGACCTGGTCATGCACGGCGGCTCCGGCTCCACCGCCGAGGAGATCGCTACCGCTGTCGCCAACGGCGTCATCAAGATGAACGTCGACACCGACACGCAGTACGCGTTCACCCGCCCGGTCGTTGACCACATGCTGCGCAACTACGACGGCGTCCTCAAGATCGACGGCGAGGTCGGCATCAAGAAGCAGTACGACCCGCGTACGTGGGGCAAGTCGGCCGAGGCCGGCATGGCTGCCCGCGTTGTCGAGGCCTGCCAGCGCCTGGGCGCTGCCGGCACGCAGATGCGCTGAAACTACCGCTGAGAGCCGCCTAGCGGCCTGACGCGTGAGCCGCCCGGTCCCGTGTGGGGCCGGGCGGCTTCGTGTTGCTTGTTGCCCCGACAGATCTCCGGCGTTGCTTGCTGCCCCGACAGATCTCCGGCGTTGCTTGCTGCCCCACGGGTGTTCCGGGCGCCGCGTGGTGTGCTGTCGGGCCGGGCTGCTGGTTGTGCCCGTGGGCGGCGGCCCGCCTCATTGATGGTGTTGCTTGTGGCGCCACGGGTGTTCCGGGCGCCGGAGGGCCCGGCCGCCCGCGAGGCTAGGCGGCCTCACTGCGTTCGGCGCCGCGCCTCGAAGCCCGCCCGTGCCCTCCGGTCCCTCCGGCGCCCTTCACACCAGTGGGGCCTGGTCGCTGATGTTGCTCGGTGCGTTGTCTCGAAGCCCGGCCAGGCCCCACCGCCGCCCATCAATTTCGCGCGTAATTCCCCTGCGACTTGTTCAAACATTGAATTTGCAACGTTGGAATTGCAATGTTTTGGGGTGGTCTGGTGCGTGTTGTTACAAACGTCGTCAATCCAAGGTGTTTTTCGTGCGGATTTCTGCCCCGTTGTTACAAACGTCGTCAATCCATCGGCTTTTTCGGTGAAAATGCTGGTTTTTGGGCTCAGATTGACGACGTTTGTAACAGAGGTCCTCGCGAGGCGATTTGAATTGCGTTGGTTTGACGACGTTTGTAACGTCGGCCGCCCACTGGTCGCCCGGCCAGGCCTCGCCGCCGCCCACGGGTACCGCAGCCTGGCCCTGCCGCCGCCCGCGGGCATTGGAAATCTCTCGCGTGAAACCGGCGTCGCCTTTGCGGGCCGGTGAGGGGGGTCAGTTGAAACCGGCGTCACCTTTGCTCGCGCAGGCCGAGCCCCAATTGAAACCGCCATCGCCTTTGCGGGCGAAAAGAAGCTGTTTTTCGTGCATTTTTCGGTTGCAGTGGTGTTGCCGGTTTCAATGGTCGCTGTTTGGGGGCGAGCAGTGGTGCCGGCGGTTTCATACTGGCCTGCATCAGTGGCTGCAGAGGCGTCATTGGTTTCAAACTTGGCACGTGGCCGTGTCCTGTGCGCGAAAAAGTTCGCCCTGCTTGGCCTGGTGTGGGTGCGAGCGCGAAAAAGTTCGCCCAGCGCACGAGAAATGGCCCAAATTAGCGTTTTCTGGCGTGCTGTGCGAGTTTTTTCGCGGGAATGCCGCTGGAAGGGGGCGTGCTGGGCGAGTTTTTTCGCGGAAAAGCCGATGGTGGGGGTGTGTTGGGGTGCGACAGCGGGGCGGGACCCCGTAGGATCCCGCCCCGTATCACGAGCGGCCGCGTCACGCGCGGTCGTGGCTACTGCCCGCGTTGTGCGTGAGCCTCGGTCACTCCTGCGGAGGATTCGGGACGGAGGCGTCGCGCACGCCCTCCGCAACCGCGTCGGAGATCGTCGGGGAGACGACCTTGGCGCCCACGAGGGCCGTGAACAGCTGCTGCAGGTCCAGGCCCAGCGAATCGCCCAGGCCCGCGTTGATCTGGCTGATCGACTTCGTAATGTCGCCAACCATCTGGGCGTTGTTGCCCTCGCCGTACATGGTGATCGTCTCGACCTTGGACAGGGGCTCGGCCACGGCGCGCGCCACCTCGGGCAGGGCGCGGAAGTACATCTCGAGGACGGCCGCCTGGTTCATCTTGGTCATGGCCTCGGCCTTCTTTTCGAGGCCCTCGGCCTCGGCCGTCAGCTTGGCGCCGATCGCGGAGGCCTCCGCGCGGCCTCGAGCCTCGATACCCTGCGCCTCGGCGAGCATGGCCTGCTTGTCGGCATCTGCCTTCTTGGTGCGCTCGAACGCCTCGGCCTCGGCCTGGCGCTGACGCGCGTACAGGGCCGCGTCTGCCTTCTTCTCGGCGGCGTAGCGGTCGGCGTCGGCCTTCGCGTTCACCTCGGCCTGCAGGGCCTGCTTGGTGACGACGACTTCCTTCTCCTTGATGACGGCCTGCTGCTCCTGCTTGACGATGTCGGCCTGGGCGGTCTCGCGCTCGATGTCGCGGCGCTGAATCTGCGACTGGATCTCGTAGGCGGCGTCGGCCTTCGCCTTCTCGGTGTCGGCCTCGACCTTCAGAGCGGCCTGGCGCTTGGCGAGGTCCGTCTGCTTCTGGGCGATCTCAAGCTGGGAGGCGACCTGCGCGTCGTTGGCTTCCTTCTGGGCGACGGCGGTCGCCTGCGCGACCTCCTTCTGGGCGTTCGCCTTCGCGATGGCCGCGGCCTTACGGATCTGCTCGGTGTTATCGATACCGAGGTTGTCGATGACGCCGTTCTGGTCGGTGACGTTCTGGATGTTGAACGCGACGATCTCGAGGCCCATCTCCTCCAGGTCCTGCTTCGCGTTCTCCTGGACGCGCTCGGAGAAGGCAGCGCGGTCGGTGATGATGTCGGTCAGTCGCATCTGGCCGATGATGGCGCGCAGGTGGCCCTCGAGAGTGTCACGCACTTCCTCAGAGATCTCGACGGTCGTCTTGTACAGGAAGTTACGTGTCGCCGCACGGAACAGCGTCGGGTCGTCGGTCGCGATACGGACCTTGACGGCGGCGTCGACGCGCACGTTGATGTAGTCGTTCGTGGGGACGAAGTCCGTGGTCTGAGCGTCGACGGAAATCATCGAGGCGGTCATGGTGTCCACGCGCTCCAGCAGGGGGACCTTCCAGCCGGTCTTGCCGTGGAGGACGCGCTGGCCTCGGGGGCCGGAGATCACCTTAATTTCGCCCGGCGACGCGGAGACGAAGCTAGCCCACAGGAATAGGAGGAAAAGTACAGTGGCGGCAACGGCGATCGCTGCGGTGCTGAGGAGAGGCATGATAGCTGCTTTCACGTGAGGGATGCGGCCCCCTTGTCCGTAGAGCCGCGTAACGGGTCAGGATAGCAGCGTATGACGAAGGACTCAAACCTGTCGATGTGTGCCGCCTCGCGCCTTCCTCGTCTCGGCCGTTCAGAGCACAATGCCTCTTGAAACCGGCTGTTTGCGCGCCGTATGATGAGGTAGCTGCGAAATGAACCGCAGCGAGGACCACCCAATGACGGGCGTCGGATACTGAAAGAATGATGTGCTGTGGACCCAGGCCGCGTGGACCGCGATGATCGCGGCAGGCGCAGCGTTGATGGACGAGGCCGGGGCGAGCGTCACGCCGGACATGTTCATCAGGGTGTTCATGACGATTCGCGAGGCCGATGCGAACATCGTTGTTCAACCGCAGGCTTTCGCGCCGCGCCCGACGCGCACCGGCTTCACGGTGGTCGAGTGGGGCGGGGCGCAGCAACACAAAATCTCGTAACTGACCGCGCGGGTGAGCGGAAATGCGATCCGCACGACACAATGGAACTATAGAGTGGTGAGACGTCCTCACCACGGACAGGAAGGTAGCGACATGGCCCAGGAATGGACTCGCATTGAAGGCATGATCATCGGCCACGATCTGGATCCCAGCGTGGTCGCCGGCGAGCTGAAGGAGCGTTCGATCCTTGCCCAGGTCGAGTGGTTCCCCTCCTCGCCCCAGCTGCTTGGCCTGAATGTCGCCGTCGACAAGGAGCGCGTTGCCACCGTTCCCGCCGACTCGACCGAGGTTGTTCCCGGCCCCACCCCCGCGGAACTGGCCGACGAGCTCGCCATTCTCTTCGACGCTGAGGTGCGCATCGGTAACGCGACGGCTGACCACCTGCCCGAGGGCGACTCGCCGCTCGGCAAGGTCTGGCCTTCCGATGAGGAGGAGGCCGCCGCCGTCGAACCCACCTCGACTCGTATCGTCGAGATCGGTCGCACCCCTGCCTCGTCCGTGCCGCTCCTCGCGGCCCTTGAGGGCGTGGATCTCGGTGACCTCGAGCTTGCTGAGGGACACCGCGCACTCCTCGCCGAGCTGCCCGCTGAGAAGGAGGGCTGGAACTTCGGCGATCTGCCGCTCGTGACTCTCTCCGTGACGGACGGTGAATTCCAGGTCTTCCTGGTCACCGACGACCACCTCGAGCACATCATCTCCCACAACTGGGGCATGGACGCTGCGATCGTCCCCGGCGGACACGACCGCACGGCTGAACTGCCCGGCGAGGTTATTGATCTCGTGGGCGATCGTCTCGACCTCATCGAGATTGCCGAGGCCGTCCCCGGCTCCGACGCCGACGCCCTGTGGGCTTCCGTGGCCACGACCGGCGAGGAATCGGTGTGGAAGGTCGTGCGCGCCCTCGGCCTGCCCGGCTCCGTCGCCGGCTTCCTCCTGGGCACCACTGACCTCGAGGACGTCGAGGGCGTCTCCGTGCACCTGGCGCGCGGCATCTCCAACGCGATTGGCCGCAGCGTCGACATCATGATGGGCCAGCCGCAGTCGGTCGTGAAGCCCCTGTGGAACTCTTACGAGTCCGTGGCCGTCGAACGCCCGTGGATCATTCACGCAGCCGTCGCCGCCGAGGCTATCGTCGGCACCGGCATGCTTGTGGCCGCGGTGCGCGCCTCTTCGCCGCGTTCGGGTTGGATGCGCTTCGCGGGCATCGTGGGTGGCCTGATGGTCGTCGACTCGATCGCCGAGCTGTCCCTGGCCAAGCACGTGTCCAAGCGCTTCGCGCGCCGCGCGGGCGAGGAGTAAAGAGCCGCCAGAGGCAGATGGGAAAGGGGCCGGGGCGCGTGAGCGTTCCCGGCCCCCTCCGTCTCTTGTGAGTGGTAGCGCGGCCATAAACCGCGCCGACTCCCCTCAGGCCTTCAGGGCCTCGGCGGGGAAGTCCTGCGGGCGATCCGTGAAGATGCCGGTGACGCCCCATGAGGCCAGCTCGCGAGCCTGCTCGACGTCGTTGACAGTCCACACGTTGACCTCGAAGCCCGCGTCGCGCATCGCGCGCACGTCGGACTCGGTGAGCCCCTCGACACCCGGGTGAATGGCGGTCGCACCGAGGGCGGCCGCGCCCTCGCGCCACTCCTCGGAGGCGCGCTCGATCAGCCAGCCGAGCGCAACCGTCGGGCACGCCTCGTGGAAGGCCGCGAGGAGGTCGTGGTCGAAGGAGGAGACGATCAGTCGGGAGGGAACCTTGTCTCCGGCCAGCGTGACGGCCAGGGCCTCGATCAGGCGCTCACGCAGGCGATCCCCGCCCGCGCAGGGCTTGATCTCCAGGTTCGCGCCCATCTGCTGAGCGTGCGCGAAGGCGAGCACGTCGGTGGCCTCTGGAATGCGCTCGAAGCGGTACGTGTCCGAAAACCAGCGGCCAGCGTCCAGTCGGCGGATGTCCGAGAACCCTAGCTGGTAGTAGGAGCCGGACCCCGTCGTCGTGCGATCCAGGGTGTCGTCGTGAATGACGATCAGCGAGCCGTCGCCCGTGATGTCCACGTCGAACTCGAACCAGCGCGCGCCGACCTCCATGGCCTTGGCGAACGCGGCGATCGTGTTCTCGGGAGCCAGCGAGGATGCGCCCCTGTGGGCGAAGATGCGGGGGAATTCAGACATAGGTGCTCCTAGCGTGAACGGGACGGGGCGTTGTGCCCCCTCACCATAGGTCGGGGTTCGCCTCGGCGCTGAGCATGGACGCGCGACCTGGGGCGGGCTCGATGAGGACGGCCTCGTCGCGCTTGGAGGGCAGGATCGTTTCCACGTACGAGGTCAAGGCATCGTCTCGTGATACGTCGTGGCCGGCCTGCTGGGCCATGTACCAGCGGTGCTCGAGAAACTCGTGGTAGAGCTGCGCGGGCTCCAGCTTGCCCGCCAGCTCGCGCGGAATCGCACGCACGACGGGGGCGAACACGTCGGTGAGCCACTCGTGGGCGGCCTCCTCGAGGGGAAGATCTTGGAGGCCGTTCGTCGCGCGCCACACGTCGATGTCAGCGAGGAGGCGCGCCGCCTGGTGCTCGCCGACGTCCATGCCGGTCAGGCGCATGAACTTGCGGTTGTGGTGACCGGCGTCGACCACCTTGGGCTGAATGACGAGGTGCTCGCCGGAGGAATCGGTGGACATGTGTAGCTCGGCGACGTCGAAACCGAGGTCGTTGAGCCGGCGGATGCGCTCACTGACGAGGTACTGGCGCTGCTTGTTGGGAATGGATTCCTCGGCGGTGACTTCGGTCCACAGCAGGTCGTACTGGGTGCGGATGCGGTCGCCGACGTCGATGGGGTCGGAGTCTTCGGGGAAGAAGCCGCCGGCCTGGAGGTCCATGAGTTCGCCGATGATGTTTGTGCGGGCCAGGTCGACGTCGTACTCGCGCTGGCCGGGGGTGAGCTTGGGATGCAGCTCGCCAGTTTCGGCGTCGACTAGGTAGGCGGCAAACTCGCCCGCGTCGCGGCGGAACAGCGTGTTCGACAGGGAGACATCGCCCCAGTAGAAGCCCAGGAGGTGGAGGCGAACGAGGAGGAGTGCGAGGGCGTCGATGAGTCGCGTCGCCGTATCCTCACGCATCGACAGGGAGAACAGCGCGCGGTAGGGGAGGGAGAACTGCAGGTGCTCGGTGATGAGGGCCGCGTTGAGCTCCTCGCCCTCGGGGCTTTCGCGTCCCGTGACGACGGCGACCGGCTGGACGGACGGGGCATCCAGACGCTTCAGGTCGCGCAGGCGGTCGTACTCATGATGGGCGACGGTCGGACCGATCTCCTTGACCGCGAGCACGCGGCCAGACAGATTCACGAAGCGCACGACGTGGCGGGAAATGCCGCGGGGAAGCGCCGCGAGCAGGTTGGACGGCCACTCCTCGAGGGGAACATCCCACGGGAGGTCCAAAAGGGCGGGGTCGATTGCGGCCGCCGTGATGTCCAAAGCCATGAGAACCATTATCCCATCTCGAGCGCCGTGCGTATAGACCCGACGCGGCATATGCGCTAGTCGCGGCCAAGAACACATGTGGGCATAACGAAACCCCGGCCTCGTCCTGGAGGTACGAGTGGACGAGGCCGGGGCCGATTATCGCTGTGCGTGAGCGCTACGCGTCACTCGGGCAGGCGAACACCCGTTGCAGCGGAGAAGTTGTGCTGCTGACCCTCGCGGATGCGCACGTGCAGGACGCCGCCGCGCGCGGGGGCGGTACGCGGGGGAACGCGCACGATCAGCTGCTTGCCGGTGCCCTCGGAGCCGGAGCCCAGGGTCTCGCCCTCGGCGGCGCCGGCCAGGTGGCCGTACACGTAGGCGTCCGAGCCGAGCTCCTCGACGAAGTCGACCTCGACGGGGATGGTGCCCTCGGAGCCGTCGGTGACGACGTCCAGGCCCTCGGGACGGAAGCCGATCTTGATCTTTCCGCCGTCCTCAGCGGTCATCGCGGCGCGGGCGGCCTCGGAGACGCGCACGCGTGCGGGGCCGAGCTTGGCCCACTCGCCCTCGACCGTGAAGGTGCCCAGGTTCATGGCGGGGGAGCCGATGAAGCCAGCGACGAACTCGTTGGCGGGACGCTCGTACATCTCCTGCGGGGTGCCGCACTGCTGGAGGAGGCCGCCGGCGAGGACCGCAATGCGGTCGCCCATCGTCAGAGCCTCGGTCTGGTCGTGGGTGACGTACACGGTGGTGACGCCGAGCTCACGCTGCAGGGAGGCGATCTGCGTACGGGTCTGGACACGCAGCTTGGCGTCCAGGTTCGACAGGGGCTCGTCCATGAGGAACACCTGGGGCTTACGGACGATCGCGCGGCCCATGGCGACACGCTGACGCTGGCCGCCGGACAGGGCCTTGGGCTTGCGGTCCAGGTAGGGCTCCAGGTCGAGGATCTTAGCGGCCTCTTCGACGCGCTTGTTGATCTCTTCCTTCGGGGTGCCGGCGATCTTCAGGGCGAAGCCCATGTTCTCGCGCACCGACATGTGGGGGTAGAGGGCGTAGTTCTGGAAGACCATCGCGATGTCGCGGTTCTTCGGCGGGACGTCCGTGACGTCCTTGTCGCCGATGAGGATGCGGCCGGAGTTCACGTCCTCCAGGCCGGCGAGCATGCGCAGCGAGGTCGACTTGCCACAGCCGGAGGGGCCGACGAGAACGAGGAATTCGCCGTCCTTGATCTCGAGGTCGAGCTGGTCGACGGCGGGCTTGTCGGAACCCGGGTAGACGCGGGTGGCCTTGTCAAAGGTTACGGTTGCCATGGAGTTTTCCTTCCCACCGGCAGGTACGTGCCGGACGATCCGTAGTGGGGTGACCGTGGAGCGTCTTCGCCCACGGAGTGCGAACGCTGATCGTTCCGCGCGCGCGACTAATAGCGAAGTTAGCACGCTCGCTCGCGGGTGTACAGTTCGGGTCACATGATGGATTGACAGCGTGTGTGTCTGACATTTTCGGGGACGAGGCCGGGGCCGCCCCGCGCGGGTGGCCACAGATGGGGGAGGGGCCAGGTAGGCTGAGGGCGTGGAAGAAGGCGAGGAACTGGGCGGCTACAGGCTGATCCGTCGGCTCGGTACGGGCGGGGCGGGGACGGTCTGGCTCGCCGAAGATGGGGGCGGCACGCGTGTCGCCCTCAAAGCCATGCACCCGGCGATGGCCGCCTCGGAGGAGTCACGTCAGCGCCTGGAGCGTGAGACGCGCACGGTGAACTCCGTGCGCTCGCCCTTCGTCGCGCACATCGTCGATGCGGAAACCGAGGCCTCCCAGCCTTTCGTTGTCTCAGAGTACGTGGAGGGCCCCACGCTCGCGGAGATCCTCGTCTCCGGGCCGGTTCCTCTGCGTGGCGTCGCCGCCCTGTCCTATCACCTGGCGTCCACAATCGCGGCCGTTCATCATGCGAACATCATCCACCGCGACATTAAGCCTTCCAACATCATCTGTTCGCCGCGCGGCCCGGTCCTCATCGACTTCGGTATCGCGATGGCGACCTCCGATCAGCACCTGACGAGCACCGGCCTCGTGTCGGGGACGGCCGGGTATACCGCGCCCGAACTCCTGCAGGGCCACGGTGCCACGAAGGAATCGGACTGGTGGGCCTGGTGTGCCACCCTGCTGTCCTGCGCCACCGGGCGCCCGCCGTTCGGCAAGGGCGACGTGTCCGCCACGATGCTACGCGTCCTCGAAGGGGACCCCGACCTCGCCGGACTGCACCCCATGGTCGCCGACGCGCTTGCGGACGGGCTCGCCCCCGATCCCGACGATCGACCGTCACCTTCCCTGATTGTTGCCGATCTCATGAGCGCCGTCGGGTGGGCGCCCGGCGAACTCGACTACGTGACCGTGAACTGGGCGCAGCTGCTCGACACGGGCATGCGCACGCAGATGGTGAACTCGGACCCCCAGGAGATTGCCGCGCCTCCCGAGTGGGAGGATGCGGGGCAGCGTCCGGACGCCTCCGGTGCGCGTGCCGTCTCCTATCCGCAGCATCCGCGCCGCGATGCCTCGGAGTTTACCGCGGCCAACGACCATACCGACGTGGTGGACACTGGGTCGGTGGCGCAGGGGTATGGCGACTGGCCCGATGACACCGGGGAAGTCGCCTGGCACGACGACGCCACCGATGTCTGGCAGAGCGTCGACGACTCTGATCCCACCGAGGTCATGGCCCCCTATGCTCAGCCTCAGTACCCGGGTCCGCAGGGCGCGTATGATCCCGGTTTTACCCCGGGGTATGGGCAGCAGCCCTATCTGCAGGCCGGTGTTGCGGGTGTGCCGATGGGGGCGGGTCCCCAGTGGAATCCCAACCCGGCGATGGGGGTGGGCGACGCTCAGGCGGAGCGGGCCTCGTCCGCGGCGAAGGGGACGTGGATCTCGGGCGCCGCACTGCTGGCCCTCCTGGCCTCCCTGCCCTTCCTTTTCGGTCTCACCGGCTCCATGATCGTGGGGATCGCGCTCACTGCTTTCGGTCTGATCGGTGCGATGTCGCGCTGGCTGGAACGTCGTCGGATTCTGCGGGGAGCAAAGGCCAGCGACACGGCGGCCGTCATCGCAATGTCGCCGATCCTGCTGGTGCGCTCGATCCTGTCGACAGGGCTTGGCCTCGTCGTCGGGGGCCTCGTTCCGTACGGGATCTGGGCCTTCGTGTCATACTCGCGCGAGGGGCATGTCCTGTGGTCATGGCCCGCCGATGTTGTCGCATCCACCGGTGTTGATCGCACGGACTATTGGCTGAGCGACCCGCGTGGGACGATCGTCGTGTGGGCGCTCGCCGCGCTCATGATGCTGACTGCCTGGCTCATGCCGTTCGCCGCCGATCTGAGGGTCGGCGTGTCCACAACGCTGCGCTCGATCGTGCGTCCTGCATGGGGACGAGGCCTCCTCGCGGTAGGCTGTGTGGGGTTCCTTGCGGGTGCGTGGTTCATCATCACAGGTGGGCTGTCGCACTAAGCGCGTTCAGACCGCGCCCGATATTCTTGCAACATTCAACTACTTTCGGAAGGTGAGTCCATGGCTCAGAAGAAGAAGCCGGCCGTCGACCCCGTGCGCGCCAAAGCCGCGCAGATGCGCCAGGCGCAGGAGCGTGCCGACCGCCGCACCCGCATCATCGTCATCTCCGCCGTCGCTGTCATCGTCCTCGCGGTCGTCGCAGCCGTCGGCGGCGTGATCTGGAAGCAGCAGGCGCAGGTCAACGCCGCACGCAACGTCGACGCCTCCGACGTCCTCGGCATCTACGCCGACGGCCGACCGGTCATCGTCAACGGGAATGGCGTCGTCACCGAGGCAGACCCGAACCTGCCCACTCTCACCGAATACTTCGACTACACCTGCCACGTGTGCGCCGACCTCGATGTCGCCGCCGGCAAGGACCTCACCACCTGGGCAGCCCAGGGGTACTACAACCTCGAGCTTCAGCCGGTCATCACCGTCAACATGGAATACCTGAAGCCCGCGACCAGCGCGTCGCTGATCGTCGCCCAGAAGGCGCCCGATAAGTGGGTGGACTTCCACCACGCACTGCTCGCCTACTTCGCCACCCAGTACCAGGCCTCCAACGGCACCGTCGTCCAGAACCAAGAGGCCTCCTGGAAGCAGGTCAAGACGATCGCCGCCGAGGTGGGCGTCCCCTCCGACGTCATCGGCACCTTCCCGCTCAATGCCGCCGAGGACTACCTCAAGGCCTCAACCACCGCCTGGCAGAACGCTAACTACAGCGGCCGTAACAACGGGCTCGGCACACCCGAGCTGATCAAGGATCACTCGACCGTCATCGCGCTGCACACCCCGCTGACCTCGGCTAAGCAGACGATCGCGGAGGCATTCGGCATCACCGATTCCGCGAGCCAGGGCGCCACCGAAACCCCGGTACCCGAGGCCACCGAGCCCTCCCAGAGCGGCGCCGACGAAGCACAGAGCTCCGAGACGACCGACAGCTCCAACTGAGCTTTCAATCAGTGAGGGGTGGGACCGCACGGCGGTCCCAATGCGTGCTTACTGACGGCGATCCGGCCCGCCCGCGCGCACGAGCCCCAACCTATGGCACACTAGTGTCCGCCGCCGGCTTAGCTCAGTTGGTAGAGCAGCTGTCTTGTAAACAGCAGGTCATCGGTTCGAGTCCGATAGCCGGCTCCACGGAGTCCCTCACCGCGGCACCGCAGCCGCAGCCCACCTCGCCCGTTCGGGTGAGGTACCCCGGCCTCGTCAACGAGAAGCGCCCAGCGACCAATTCACGCCCGACGCGCCCTGCGCCTCCAGCAGCTGATTCGCGCGCGAAAACGGCTTCGAACCGAAAAATCCTCGATACGCAGAGAGTGGCGACGGGTGGACGGACGCAATAATCGGCGTGTCACCCAGACGCGGCGCGAGTGACTGCGCGTCCTTGCCCCACAGAATCGCCACGAGGGGAGCACGCGAGCCATCCGAACGCTTCCGGGATACCAGGGCGTCAATCGCGCACTGCGTCACTTCCTCCCAGCCCCGGCCTCGATGCGATGCGGGAGCGCCCGGGCGCACTGTCAACACACGGTTGAGGAGGCACACACCCTGCTCGCTCCACGGCGTCAGGTCACCCGACGTCGGAGCGGGAACACCCATGTCCTCGCTCAGCTCGCGGAAAATGTTGATGAGCGACTTGGGCAACGCCACACCCGGGTGCACCGAAAACGACAAACCCATCGCGTGCCCCGGCGTCGGATAAGGATCTTGCCCGACGATGAGAACCTTCACCTTGTCGAACGGGTACGTGAAGGCGCGCAGAACATCCGTGCCCGCAGGCAGGTAGCCGTGCCCCTCCTCGACCTCGGCGGCCAGCATTGCGCCCAGCTCGTGGATGCGCCCCTCCACCGGAGCCAGCGCCTTCGCCCAGCCCGGATCGATCAACTCGGCCAACGGACGTGGATTGTGTTCACTCATAGCACCAGCCTAATGCCGCACAGGCCACGCCACATTACCCGCGCGCCACCCGCGCCCCACTCTCTCTTTTCCGATAGTCTGAATGCGTGAGTTCTCAGTACCCCAGGGATGAATTTGATCGCGCCGGCGAAGATATGCCCGTCGGCATGCACCGCCCCAAGCCGTCCAAGTGGAAGAACGTCTGGCCTTTCCTCGCCATCCTCGTGATTGTTCCCGCCCTCGGATGGGCAGCGGCGACCGCCCTGTCGCGCCAGCAGGCCACTGTCAGCAACGCGCCCAGCCCGGCCGCGAGCGCTCCGAGCGCCGCCGCTCCCTCAGCGTCGCCCACACCCGAGGCCGCCGCCCCCGCTGAGCCCACGCCTTCCGCCAGCTCCTCCTCTCCGTCGGCTTCTTCTGAGCCCGACCACGGAGCTGTCATCCAGGTCCTCAACGGCACCGGCACCCAGGGTTTCGCGGGTCAGCAGGCCCAGATCCTCAACCAGGCCGGCTACGCAGGCACCTCCGCCGCGAACGCCGACGGCTGGGCCACGCAGACCTCCACCGTCTTCTACGAGGATCCCCGCATGGAGGGAACCGCGAAGGACGTTGCCGCCAAGCTCGGTATTTCCAACGTTCGCCAGGAGAGCGGCCTCGGAGACCCCGACATTGTTGTGGTCCTGCGATGAGCCTCTGATACTGACTGAGCCGCCCGGCCCCTGTGGCCGGGCGGTTTTGTGTGCCCACGGGTGTTTCGGGCGCCGGAGGGCCCGGCCGCCCGCGAGGCTAGGCAACCTCGCTTCGCTCGGCGCCGCGCCTCGAAGCCCGCCCTGGCCCTCCGGTCCCTCCGGCGCCCTTCACACCAGTGGGGCCGGGTCGCTGACGTGTGGCTCGGCGCGTCGCCTCGAAGCCCGGCCAGGCCCTGCCACCGCCCACCGGCACCGCGGCAGATCCCTCCGGCGCCCTTCACACCGGCGGCGCTTGGTGTACTGACGTGTGGTTCGGTGCGTCGCCTCGTTGTCCGGCCAGGCCCTGCCGCCGCCCACCGGCACCGTGGCAGATCCCTCCGGCGCCCTCCACACCAGTGGTGCCAGGTCGCTGATGTTGCTCAGTGCGTTGGCTTGTTGTTTGGCCAGGCCCTGTCACCGCCCACGGGTACCGCAGCCTGGCCCTGGACCCTCGGCGGGGCTGCTTGTGTTGCAGTCATTCTGGGGCGTTCGGCTACGCGTTGTTACAAACGTCGTCAATCCGACGGCTTTTTCGCTGAAAATCAAGGTTTTTGGACGCAGATTGACGACGTTTGTAACATGAGCACTCGCAAGGAGGTTCAAACTGCTCTGGTTTGACGACGTTTGTAACGTTGGCCGCCCACCGGTCGCCCGCCCAGGCCCTGCCTCCGCCCACGGGTACCGCAGGCAGACCCTATAGGCCAGCTGGGCCGGTTGTCTGAAACCGCTGTTGCCTTTGCGCGCTTGTGCCTGTGGGGGGTGAAACCGCTGTTACCTTTGCTCGCTGGTATCTGTGTGGGATTGAAACCGCCATCACCTTTGCGGGTGCGAAATCGGTGTTTTTGGCGCGGTTTTCGGGCGCAGAGGTGATGTCGGTTTCAAGGGGCCCTTGTTGGGGGCGAGCAGTGGTGTTGGTGGTTTCAACGTCGCCATGTTGTTGCGCCTTGTGCGCGAAAAAGTTCGCCCTGCGTGGCCTGATGTGTGCGTGAGCGCGAAAAAGTTCGCCCTGCACGCTCAAAACACCCCAAAATCGGCGCTTTTACGCTTGCTGGGCGAACTTTTTCGCGGAAATGCGGCTGGAGGGGCTGTGCTGGGCGAGTTTTTTCGCGGACCGGCAGCCGTGGGATCCGACAGGGCAAGTTGTGTCGCGCCGCGGCCCTGGCCGGTCCCCTCTACTGGCAGTGCTAACCCTTTAATGCCCAGCTAAACCCTATGGGCGGCATGGTGGGCAGCCCGCCCAAGCCGCCACCTCAAGGGTTAACGAGCGCGTAGGTGGGTTAATGCAGCCACCTCTAGGGCCCACACGCCGCTAGGTTGATGAACTCGCGTCGATGCTGGGGGATAGACCTTGTCTGCGCGGGAGCGATGCCCGCGTCGGAGGGGCGCGGAAGGACATGCAGTGCGTGCCGTCATGCTCCGTTGAGAAGTGTGAGGCGGTCGGGGGCGCAGCACCCTGCGCGCTCCCCAGGCTCCGCCGCCGCCCACCGGCACCGCGGCCAGTCCTTCGGGCACTCCGCTGCCCTCTATGCCGGCTGTGCTTGGTGTGCAGGTGTGCTCAGTGGGCCAGACCCGCTCTCGTCGTTGGTCGTTACGCCCTGAGCGCAGCGGACTCAAGCCCCGCGACCTCGCCTTGCACTCTGGGATGGTGAGTGCCAAAATCGTAGTTAGCACTCCGACATGGAGAGTGATAAGACCACCGGTTCGATGAGGCCACCTCAAAAGCGTGGCCGTCCGTCGCGGGCATCGAACCCGATCCGCATCGCGGAAGGACACATTTCCAATGAGCAAGATCATCAAGTTTGATGAGGATGCCCGTCGTGGCATGGAGAACGGCCTCAACCTGCTGGCCGACACCGTCAAGGTGACGCTTGGCCCCAAGGGCCGCAACGTCGTGCTCGACAAGAAGTGGGGCGCCCCCACGATCACCAAGGATGGCGTCTCCGTCGCCAAGGAAATCGACCTCGACGATCCGTTCGAGCGCATCGGCGCCGAGCTGGTGAAGGAAGTTGCCAAGAAGACCGACGATGTCGCAGGTGACGGCACCACCACCGCGACCGTTCTGGCCCAGGCGCTGGTTCACGAGGGCCTGCGTAACGTCGCTGCCGGCTCCAACCCGATCGCCCTCAAGCGCGGCATCGACCAGGCCGTCGAGGCCATCGTTGAGCAGCTGCACGCCGACGCCAAGCCCGTCGAGACCACCGAGCAGATCGCTGCCACGGCCTCCATCTCCGCCAACGATCCCGCCATCGGCAAGCTCATCGCCGAGGCCTTCGAGAAGGTCGGCGCCGAGGGCGTCGTTACCGTCGAAGAGACCAACTCCTTCGACACCACCCTGGAGACCACCGAGGGTATGCGCTTCGACAAGGGCTACCTGTCGGCCTACTTCGTGACCGACCAGGAGCGCCAGGAAGCCGTCCTCGAGGATGCCTACGTCCTCCTCATGGACTCCAAGATCTCCAACGTCAAGGACATCGTCCCCGTCCTGGAGAAGGTCATGCAGACCGGTAAGCCCCTCGCGATCATCGCCGAGGACGTCGAGGGTGAAGCCCTCGCCACGCTGGTCGTCAACAAGATCCGCGGCACCTTCAAGTCCGTGGCCGTCAAGGCCCCCGGCTTCGGCGAGCGCCGCAAGGCGATGCTGCAGGACATGGCCATCCTGACGGGCGGCCAGGTCATCTCCGAGACCGTCGGCCTCTCCCTCGAGAACGCTGACCTCGAGCTGCTGGGCCGCGCCCGCAAGATCGTCGTCTCCAAGGATGAGACCACCATCGTTGAGGGCGCCGGCGACAAGGACATGCTGGATGCTCGCGTGCGCCAGATCCGCCAGGAGATCGAGAACACCGACTCCGACTACGACCGCGAGAAGCTGCAGGAGCGCCTCGCCAAGCTGGCCGGCGGCGTCGCCGTCATCAAGTCCGGCGCGGCCACCGAGGTCGAGCTCAAGGAGCGCAAGCACCGTATCGAGGACGCCGTTCGTAACGCTCGCGCGGCCTCCGAAGAGGGTCTGGTCGCCGGTGGTGGCGTCGCCCTGATCCAGGCCGCCACCGTGGCGCTGCCCAAGCTCGACGCCCTCACCGGCGACGAGGCGACCGGCGTCAACATCGTGCGCCTGGCCATCTCCGCCCCGCTCAAGCAGATCGCTGAGAACGCGGGCGTTGAGGGTGGCGTGGTTGCCGACCGCGTCGCGCACATGGAGCCCGGCCACGGCCTGAACGCCGCGACCGGCGAGTACACCGACCTCATGGCCGCCGGCATCTCCGACCCGGTCAAGGTCACCCGTTCCGCGCTGCAGAACGCCGCGTCGATCGCAGGCATGTTCCTGACGACCGAGGCCGTTGTCGCCGACAAGCCCGAGGCTCCGGCCGCCGGCGGCGACGACGCTGGCGCTGGCATGGGCGGCATGTACTGAGCCGCTTAGCGTTAAGCTGATCCGCCTGGGGGCGGGACTCGTGAGGGTCCCGCCCCCAGGCGTTTCTATCTGTCTGTGCCGGTGTGCAACGAGGTCGTGGTGCCTCGCGGGGGAAGGGTTGTAGCGCGCGGTGTCAGACCCCCGCAAAGAGGGAAGCGGAATGTGTCTCTGCATCAGCGTAGGTGGAGGCTGCGACCTGCATCTGCGAGGAGATAGCGTCCAGGGCGTCGTGTGTCTGCGCCTGGATGCCCTGCCATTGGGTGATAGTCGCCTGGAAGTTCACCTGTGCCCCGCCGGTCCACGAGTCCTGCAAGGCCAAGAGCTGGGCCATCATCGTGTCCACTTCGGTGCGGATGGTGGATGCGGTTGTACAGGCCTGCGCGGAGGCGGCAGCAATTTGTTCGGCGTCGACGGCGTATGCGGTCATGATGTCACTCCTTTGTGGGACCCCGGGTGGGTCCGTCGACAAAGACGCTACGCGCGTGACGACGCGTCATCCAGGCGGAAACGAAGCCCTGTGGATAACTGCCCGACGTGAAAAGTGCCTGTGGATGGCCCCGAGGTATACCCGTGCTGCTGACGGGCAAGCCACTGGAGGGCCTGGTCGCGGTGCCGGTGGGTGGCGGCAGGGCCAGGGCGGGCCGCCGCCCACCGGCACACACAGCGGCCAGGCTCCACAGGTGTGGAGGGCGCCTGGAAGATCCGTGGAGCCAAGAGCAACATGCAACATCATGCTGGGCCAGGCTGCGGTGCCCGTGGGCGGTGGCGGGGCCTGGCCGGGCTTCGAGACGACGCGCCGAGCGAAGCTCGCGGCGCGGACGGCGAGCGGGTGGGCCGCCGCCCACGGGCGCATAAAGCAGCCGCGGCCTCGTCAGTCGGAGGTCGGCAGATCCAGGGATTCGACGGCGGACTCGAGCGAGGAGGTGGCCTCCTCGTCCTCGTCCGAGTCGGTGTCTTCCTCGATCTTGCGAGGCAGGACGCCGGTGGACGTGGCCTCGTCGTCTGGTGAAGCGACGGGGACGCGCTTCTTGATCGAGCGGCGCTTGATGATCAGCGTGCCGGTCGTAGTCGTGGAGTCCTCCACGACCTCGTCGGCATCGTCCGCATCCTCGGTGTCATCCGTGTCCTCAGCTTGGGCAGCCTGGCACAGCTGGGCCTTCTCGCGCTCGAGGCGGGTGAGCTCGACCTCGAGGTTTGCGCGGGCTGTGTCCTCCCACGTGGAGCCGAGGGGGGACTGGTAGATCGTCTCGTAGCTCAGGAGCTTCTTGATGAGCGCCATACGCGCCTTGGTGAACTGCAGGTCGTCGAGCTCGCTGAGTTCGGCGCGCAGCGACGTGCGGAGCTTCTTGTAGTCCTGCGGGCTGCAGGCCAGGCCTGCCAGGTCCGCGTCGACGAGCACCTGCGCGTCGAAGTCGGTGCGGGGCGCACGGTGGCGCGTGAGGAACGCGATCAGCTCGTCGATGCGGGCGACGACCTCCTCGGGAACGCCGAGGTTGGTGAGGCGGTTGTGCGCGTGATCGATGCATCGGGTGGAGGCGAAGTTTGCCTGGAATCCACCGAGCTTGATCTCGAGCGCCTTGTTGAGGAAGGCGCCGTGGTACCACGCGGCGACGCGCAGGATGTCGGGATCGTGCGCGGACGACGAGATTTCATCGATGTGGGTGAGCGTGTTCATGAGCCGACGCACGTTGTGCATCTGGCGTTCGGGCGCGCTCCAGCGTTCCGCGAGGTCGACGCTCTCTTTTTCGAGGTCGGACTGGGTCGCGGTTGCGCCGATTTGCTGCATGGCGTCAACGAAAGACGTCAGCAGCCACTGAGGTGCTTGAGCACCCATGGGCCACTCTCCTTGCTGAGGAATACCCGAGCCATGCTAGTGCGCTTTTGCGCGAAGGTCACGTTCGTTGGTAAAAAATCGGGGAAAATCCCGATGGATTTTGTGAAACTGTCAGGTGAAAAATGGCGAAAACTGAGCGAAAAAGCCGTGTGTGCTGATCGGTACGTTACGTCTTTCACGCTGTGGGGAGTTCGATGCGAACGGTGAGGCCGCCACCTTTTGTTTTGGTGAGCGATGCGTTTCCCTTGTGAGCTGCGAGGATGCCGGAGACGATCGCGAGGCCGAGTCCGGAGCCGCCGGACTTGCGGTTGCGTGATGTGTCCGCGCGGTAGAAGCGTTCGAAGACGCGTCCGCGGTCAGTTTCATCGATGCCGGGCCCGTGGTCGCGCAGTTCGACGATGGCGGTGTCGCCGCTGCGTCCGAGTGCGATTTCGACGGGGGAGCCTTCGGGGGTGTAGCGCACGATGTTGCCGATGAGGTTGGTGAAGACCTGCGAGATGCGGTCTCGGTCCGCGGGGACGATGAGGGTCATCGGGGGAGTGCGGCTGTTGATGCCGGTGAGTCCGACCGTGCGCGTGGGGTCGAGGGCTTGGAGGTCGAAGACGGCGTTATCGGCGAGCTTGACGAGGTCGATGTCGGTGATCTCGAGGGGGCGGCCTTCGTCGAGGCGGGCGAGGGTGAGGAGGTCTTCGACGAGGGTGGCCATGCGTGAGGATTCGGAAGCGATGCGCCCCATGACTTCCTCGATGCGCTCGGCGGGCACGCCGCCCATGGCGTAGAGCTCGCAGTAGCCGGAGATGGCTGCAAGAGGAGTGCGTAGCTCGTGGGAGGCGTCGGAGACGAATCGTTTGATCTTTTGTTCCGAGGCCTGGCGGGCTTCGAAGGATTGCTCGACCTGGGTGAGCATGGCGTTGAGTGAGAGTGAGAGCGAGCCGACCTCGGTGGTGGGAGGGTGCGGGGTGACGCGCTTGGTGAGGTCACCGGCGGCGATCTTTCCGGCGGTGGATTCGATGGAACGCAGGGGGAGGAGTGCGCGGCGTACGAGGACGCGCCCGGTCCAGCCTCCGATGAGGACAATGATGATGCCGGCGACCGCGAAGTACGAGGCCGTGGTGCGCAGGGTGTGCTGCATGTCCGACAGGGGTAGGGCGATCGTCATGTATCCGGAGAACTGGCCGGAGTCCGTTTCGTACACGGGGACGACGAGGGCGCGCCAGCCGAGGCCGGCCTTGGAAGAGGAGACGGTGACCGGGAGAGTGCGGAAGGAGGAGATGGGCGCGGAGCTCGTGTCGACGAGTTCGGGCAGGTGGGGCTTGCCCGAGGCCTTGAGGGTGTCCTCTGAGTAGAAGTAGCGGTCGCCCCCGGCGGTGTCGTGGATGTGGATGTAGTAGAGGGTGGGGATGCCGCCCTGGCCGTCGGCGGAGAATGTCGCCGCCGATCCGGAGATCTGCATGGTGTGCGCGGTGGCGACGAGCTGGTCGTCGATCTGAGAGGTGAGGTGGCGCTGGAGGAGGCCGATCATGACCGTGCCGGACAGGGATAGTCCGATGGCCAGGAGCAGCGTGATGAGCGTGACGAGCTGCGCGGATAGCGGCTTGGAGTCCCACCATGCCTCGATGCGTTGAGCCAGGCCGGGGCGCACGTCAGTCCTCAGCGCGCAGGATGTAGCCGACCCCGCGCTTGGTGTGGATCAGCTCTCCGGAGGCTCCCTCGACCGCGAGTTTGCGCCGCAGGTAGGAGATGTAGGACTCGACGATGGCGACTTCGCCGTCCCAGTCGTATTCCCACACGTGGTCGAGGATCTGCATCTTGGAGACGACGCGACCCGCGTTGATGACGAGGTAGCGCAGGAGCTTGAACTCGGTGGGGGACAGGTCGATGGGGACGCCGGCGCGCGTAACTTCGTGGGCGTCCTCGTCGATGACGAGGTCTCCGACGCGCAGGAACGCGTCGTCTTCTTCGGAGCCCATGGTGCGGCGCAGGATGGCGCGGATGCGGGCAACGACCTCTTCGAGACCGAAGGGCTTGGTGACGTAGTCGTCGCCGCCAACGGTCAGGCCCTGGATCTTGTCGCGCATGTCGTCGCGTGCGGTGAGGAACAGGACCGGGGTGGTGATGCCGGCGTCGCGCAGGCGCCTGGTGACGGTGAAGCCGTCCATGTCGGGGAGCATGACGTCGAGGACGATGAGGTCGGGGCGCGAGGCCTGGGCTTCGTGAAATGCGCCGCTGCCGTCCTCGGCGGTGACGACGTCGAAGCCTGCGAAGCGCAGGGAGGAGGCGAGGAGATCACGGATGTTGGGCTCATCGTCGACGACGAGCAGTTTTGCTTCGGTTCCCGGGGTGCTCATGCAACTAGTGTCGCCCATGTGTCTGAATGTTTCCTGTGAGGTAGGTGGGAGTGATGGCACTGCTCCTGTTTCCTTCGTCACCTCGGTTGGTCGCGCAGTGATAAAGGACAAGAAAAGGCGCGGAAAAGATGTGCAAGAATTGAAGCATGTCATCCCAGAACGCAGCAGACGTCATGTCTCCCGACGGCGTCGACTTCCAGCACGTGTCCCCCAAACTCGCGACCCTGCGCCTCGGAAACGCCCTCGCGCTGTGCGGCGCCCTGTGCGGCGCGATCTCTGGCCTCGTTCTCATCGTCGACATCCCTGAGCTGTGGTGGCTCATGCTCGTGCCCGCCGCCATCGCCCTCCTCTGCCTGTGGCTCGTGCCCGCCCAGGTGCGTGCCCTGCGCTACGCCCTGGCCGACACGGACTTCGTCATCCGCCGTGGCGTCTTCAATCGATCGCTGACCCTCGTGCCCTACGGCCGCATCCAGTACGTCGACATCTACCAGGGTCCCGTGCTGCGCCTGCTTGGCATCTCCACGATCAAGCTCTCGACCGCGAGCGCGAAGACGGATGCGACGCTGAGCGGCGTGCCCGTCGCGGATGCGGCGCGTCTGCGTGACGTCCTGGCGGAGCGCGGTTCGGCGGAGCTGATGGGCCTATGAGCGCGGACCTCTCCTCCGACGGCATCGCCCCCGAGGACTGGAAGCCGCTTCACCCGCTCACCTACGTCCCCCGCGTCGCGGGAAGTGTCACGGGTATCGTCGCTGCGGTGTCCCTGAGCAACGCCTCCGCGATCGGGCGCATGCTCAACGGTGAGACGCCCGCGTGGCTCGCGACGACCGGGATCTTCCTCGGCCTTCTGATTATTGCGGGCGTTGCTCTCGCCATTGCGGGCGCGTACTGCTACCTGTCGTGGACGAAGACTCGCTACGCGGTGAGCAACACAGCGATCTGGTATCGCGCCGGTATCCTCAAGCGGACGCAGCGCCACGCGAGGCTGACGCGCATCCAGACGATCAACGTGTCCTACTCGCTCATCGGGCGTCTCCTGCGCCTGGGCTACCTGGATATTGAGGTCGCGGGCGGCACCGATTCGGGCATCAAGCTGGGACTGCTGCCCGCCGCCAAGTTGGAGGAGCTGCGTGCCCTCCTCCTCGCGCTCGCTTCGGGCGCGATCGACGAGGTCGTGGATCCCGCCGGCCTCACCGGAACCTCGACCCGCGTGGCGACGGCGAAAACCCCGCTGGAGGCCCCCGAACGCCCCGTGTTTAAGGTCGGGTTCGTCAAGCTCCTGCTGTCCATGCTGGCGACCATCGACAATGCGATTGCCCTGTTCTTCGGCATCTTCCTCCTGGGCCTCAACGGCTTCCTTGTGGGTGTCGTCGGGGTGACGTCGATCATGAGTTTCATGGGCATCCTCGCGGGCGCGTTCAGCCTCCTGGTGAGCGTCTGGGCGCGTTTTGATCGAGAGTTCGGCTTCACTGCGGCGATAGCGGCCGACGGCGTGCGCATCGACCGTGGCCTGACGGCTCGCCGTCACGTGACGATCCCTCCGGGGCGCATTCACGCCATCGAGGTGACGCAGCCGCTGATATGGCGACTGTTTGGCTGGTATCGCGTGGAGATCACGCAGGCCGGCAATACGGCACACACGACGGACGAGAAGAACAAGGGCATGCAGGTGGATGTGGCCTCCGACGTGCTGCTTCCCGTCGGCAGCCGCGTGGAGGTCGTCCAGGCGATCGCGATGGCGATCCCCGACCTGGGGGTCGAGGATCCCGACGGCTTCCTCGAGTCCCTTCGCGTGGGCACGGGCAAGGACCGCTGGATGACACCGATCCCGCGCAGCGCGAGGATTCTGGATCCTCTCGTGTACAAGCGCCGAGCCTTCGGACTGACCGATGCCGTGTTTGCGATCCGCGACGGCTTCTTCAACCTGCGCTTCTCGATCATCCCTCTGACGCGCATCCAGTCGGTGTCGCTGCATCAGGGCCCCATTCAGCGCTGGCGCCGCGTCGCCTCGGTGCGCGCCGCGCTGGTCCCCGGACCGGTGGCATCCATGGCCGAGCACGTTGAGGCGGGCCGCTCTCTGGAGCTGTGGGCGCAGCTGTCGCAGGCCTCGAAGATTCGCCGCGAGGCCGAGGTTCCCGAGCGCTGGCTCTCTCGCGTCACCGAGATCGTCGAGGCAACCTCGCAGCGTGCGGAGGGCGACAAGTAGAGCGGTGATCGGCGACAATGGAGGCATGAGTACCCCCGGACGCCTCGGAATCGGCATCATCGGCATGGGCCACGTCGGGCCCGTCATCGGCTCTGCGCTGCGCGCGGTCGGGCACCAGATTGTCGCCGTCTCCGCGTCGTCGGAGGCCTCGCGCGAGCGTGCCGATGCGATGCTCCCCGGCGTGCCGATCACCGCGCCCGAGGAGGTCGTGCGCCGCTCCGAGGTGGTCATTGTGGCCGTTCCTGACGACCAGATCGGCCCCCTCGTGAGCGGCCTGGCTGACCTGGGCGCCTGGCAGAGCGGGCACATCGTCATTCACCTGTCGGGTGCCTCCGGCGTGGGGCTGCTCGGCGCCGCCGCGGGAGCGGGGGCGATCCCGCTCGCCATCCACCCGGCGATGACGTTCACTGGCACCAGCGTCGACGTGGCGCGCCTCGTGGGCACGCCCTTCGCGGTGACGGCTGCGGCACCCTTCCTGCCGATCGCCCAGGCCCTCGTCGTCGAAATGGGCGGCGAGCCCGTCGTCGTCGCAGAGGAGGACCGCCCCCTCTACCACGCGGGCCTCGCCCACGGCGCCAACTTCATTGCCGGCATCACCGTGCAGACGACGCGGATTCTCGCCGAGGCCGGCATCGAGAATCCCGCTCTGTACGTGCGCCCGCTTCTCGAGGCCGCGCTTGACCGTGCCCTCACCGAGGGGGTCGCGGGCATCTCCGGGCCCGCCGCCCGCGGGGATGCGGGAACGATCACCGCGCACGCCCGCAGCCTCGGGGCCAGGGAAGGTCTCTCGGGGGAACGCGACACCTACGCGGACATGACCCGCGCCCTGACCCGTCTGCTGCGCGACGCTCGTCTCCTCGACGAACGGGCCGCCACCAGCGTCGAGGCCGCCCTCCTCGACCCGGGCGCCTGATACCCACACACCCAACGAGCCCAAAACGCGGGAGAGAGAACGCGCGCAACCCCGGCCTCGTCGCAAAAACGCGAGGCGTGAGGAAAGCGACTCTATTACGCACCGGCGGGCCGAAGTTGCAAGAATAGAAACATGACCCATCGCCCTGTCCTCACCCACACGCGCGCCGAGTTGGCCGACGCCCTGTCGCGCCTGCCCGGCACGAAGGCCCTCGTGATGACCATGGGTGCCCTCCACTCCGGGCACCTGCAGCTCGTGCGCGAAGCCCGCGAACTGGCCGATCATGTGATCGTCACGATCTTCGTCAACCCGACGCAGTTCGCGCCCGGCGAGGACTTCGATGCCTACCCGCGCACCCTGGACGCGGACATGGACGCGCTCGAGACGGTGGGGGCGGACCTCGTGTGGGCGCCCTCGCCCCAGGACGTGTACCCCACGCCCGCGACCGTGACAATCGACCCGGGCCCCATCGCGCACGTTCTCGAAGGCAAGACGCGCCCCACGCACTTCGCGGGCGTCGCGCTCGTGTGCACCAAGGTCGTCAACCTCGTGCGCCCCGACGTGGCCCTGTACGGACAGAAGGACGCCCAGCAGCTGGCAGTCCTGCGCACCGTCTTCTCACAGCTGGACATCCCCGTGCGCGTTCACCCCGTGCCGATCGTGCGCGCCGAGGACGGGGTCGCGCTGTCCAGCCGCAACCAGTACCTGAGCGACGATGAGCGCATCCGTGCCCGTGCCCTCTCGCGCGCGCTTCGTCGCGGCGCCGAGGCCGCCGAGGCCGGGGCCAAGCCCGCGCAGATCGTCGCCGAGTGCCGCTCGGTGATTGACGCCGAGGGCGGCATCGCCCTGGACTACATTGCGCTTGTGGACGCGGGGACTTTTGAGATCCTCGCTGGCACCGAGTCCGTGCCCGTCGGCGAAGGCGCGGCCGCGCCCACGATCCTGTCTGATGGCTCGCGCGAGGGACGCATTCTCATCGCCGCCAAGGTGGGCACGACCCGCCTCATCGACAACATGGAGGTGCCGCTGCGCGACGCCTCCGGTCCTGACGCTCGCCTTGCTGAGCGCGCGGGAGACCTCGCATGATGGAAATGACCCGCGAGATGGCGATCGGCAAGATCCATCGAGCCGTCGTCACCGGCGCCGACCTGCACTACGTCGGCTCGATCACGGTAGACGAGGACCTCCTGGACGCCGCGAACATCGTGCCCGGGCAGAAGGTCGACATCGTCGACGTCAACAACGGCGAGCGACTCTCGACCTACACGATCGCGGGCGAGCGAGGCAGCGGCACGATTCAGCTCAACGGCGCGGCCGCCCACAAGGTGACCGTCGGTGACCTCGTCATTATCATGGCCTACGCCCAGGTGCCCGAATCCCTGGTACGTACGATTAAGCCCTCCGTCGTCTTCGTCGACGAGGCCAACAAAATCGTGAGCGCTGGCGACCACGCGGGAACCGTCCCCGAGGACTCGCCCCGTGCCCGCGAGCTGGGGCTGAAAAGCTCCGGCGTCTGATTCACACGCCGACGGGAGCGTCCACTCAGCAGAGTGGGCGCTCCCTCGTTTCGCTTCGTTTCGTGCACCTTTGCTCGTGTGACGGCATGTGCTGTTCACAATTGTCCATACCTTGTCGTCGCACGGCGCTGAAGCGCCCGTCACACCTATCCTCGAAGAACCGTACGAAAGGATGGTGGGGCATGAGCAAGCGAGCGTCTCGGACGCGCCACGCGCTCGTCGGATACGCGTTCCTGTCGCCCGCCCTAATCGGCGTCCTCATCTTCATGGTTGTGCCCATCGGCGTCATCATGTGGGTGAGCCTGTACCGGTGGGACCTGATCGGGGATACGCGATACGTGGGCCTGTCCAACGTCACGAACGTGCTGAGCGACCCGGCCTTCCTGTCGTCCCTGCGCACGACGATTCTCTTCGTCCTCCTCGTGGTCCCTATTCAGATCATCCTGGGCCTACTCCTCGCGAACCTGCTGACGAAGGGAGTGCGAGGAACCGTCGTCTATCGCACGCTCATCGTCATCCCGTGGATCGCGCCTCCGCTGGCCCTCGGAGTCGTATGGTCGTGGATCTTCGCCCCCACCGGCGGCCTCCTCTCCGCGCTTGCGGGCACTCGACTAGAAATCCTCGTGTCGCCCACCTGGGCTCTGCCCGCGGCGGCTTTCGTCGTCGTCTGGTCGAACGTGGGGTACACGGCGCTCTTCTTCATCGCGGGATTGCTCGCGATCCCGCGTGAGCTCACCGAGGCCGCGACCGTGGACGGGGCCTCCTCCTCGCAGGTGTTCTGGCATATCAAGATGCCCCTCCTGCGTCCGACCTTCTTCTTCGTGTCGGTCACCTCCGTGATCTCGGTCTTCAACGTTTTCGATCAGATCTACGCCCTCACCAAGGGCGGGCCGTCCGGCTCCACCGAGGTCCTCGCCTACCTGATCTACAAGGAGGCCTTCGAGACCGGGAACGTCGGCCGCGCCGCAGTCATGGCGTGCGTCATGATGCTGCTCCTTATGGGATTGACGCTGGCCCAGAACCTGTACTTCCGGAAGAGGACCACGTATGAGCTCGTCTAAGTCGTACTCGCGTCGGCCCTGGTGGTCGACCCTGGGGATCTACGCGGGGCTATCGCTGGCCGCGTTCATCATGGTCATCCCGCTGCTCTTCAGCTTTGTCACGGCCTTCAAGTCGCCGCAGGACTTCGCCTCGCACTCACCCTTCGCGCTGCCCTCCCCGCCCTCCCTGGCCTCGTTCCAGGCGATCCTGACGGGACGAGTCAACTTCGGTGACGCGATCGTCACGACGCTCCTCATGGTCGTGGTGATGGTCGTCGGGCAGCTGGTGTCCTCCGTGCTGGCCGCCTACGCGTTCGCCCGCATCGAGTTCCCAGGACGCGAAGTCATCTTCTGGCTCTTCCTGGGCACCATGATGATTCCGGCGTCGGTCCTCGTCATCCCGCTGTACCTCATGATGGCGAAAATGGGGCTCAACAACACCTTCTGGGGCATCGTCCTGCCCTTCGTGTTCGCCTCGCCCTACGCGGTGTTCCTGCTGCGTCAGTCGTTCCGTCAGATCCCCCAGGAAATCATCGACGCGGCGACCATGGACGGCGCCGGGCAGATGCGCATCCTCTTCTCCATTGTCGTTCCCGTGTCGAAGCCGATCATTTCGACGCTCGTGCTCATCACGGTTGTGAGCCAGTGGAACTCATTCATGTGGCCGCGGATCATCGCCGCGACCAGGCCACGCGTCCTCACAGTTGCGACGGCCGCGCTGCAGAGCCAGTACAACGCGAATTGGACGTACGTCATGGCGGCGACGACCATCGCGCTCGTGCCCCTGATCGCTCTGTTCATCGTCTTTCAACGACACATCGTTGAATCGATTGCCCTGACGGGCATCAAGTAACAACACAACCCATCACAACTGGAGGTCTTCATGAAAAGGCGTTTTATTACCGCTACCGCTCTGATTGGTGCAGCGTCGATGCTGATGGCCGCCTGCTCGCAGGGTGGCAGCGCATCGAGCGAGGCGGGCACGTCCCTGACCCTGCGTCTGTGGGATGATCAGGCCGCCCAGGCGTACGAGGCGGCGCTCCCCGCGTTCACCGAGGAAACGGGGATCACGGTCAATGTCGAGGTCGTCCCGTGGTCGGACTACTTCACGGGCCTGCGTTCTGAGCTCGCCGCGGGCACCGGACCGGACGTCTTCTGGTCCAACACGAACAACTACACCGAGTACGCCCGCGGCGGCAAGATCGTCAACATTGACGAGGAGTTCCCCGCCTCCGAGCGCGACGGCTGGCTTCAGGGTGCCATCGATCAGTACACGGTTGACGGAAAGCTCTACGGCGTCCCGGTCCTCACTGACCCGTCGATCGCGGTGTACTACAACAAGTCGCTGCTGGATGCGGCCGGTGTGAGCATCGAGGACCTGCAGAACCTGTCGTGGGATCCGAGCGCCTCCACCGACTCTCTGCGGGAGATCACCCGCAAGCTGACGCTGGACTCGTCGGGCCGCAACGCGGCTGACCCCGCCTTCGACGCGGACCACATCGTCCAGTACGGATACAACGCCGCGCTGGATGGCCAGGCCATGTTCATTCCGTACCTGGGCTCGGCCGGCGCCACCCTGCAGGACGAGAGCGGGCACTTTACGTTCGCGAGCCCCGAGGGCGATGCCGCGGTCGGCTACCTGGTGGACCTCATCAACAAGGAGCACGTGGCCCCCTCGGCGGCCGATACGAACGATAACGGCGACTTCAGCCGCGATCAGTTCCTGCAGGGCAAGATCGCTCTGTTCCAGTCCGGTGCCTACAACCTGGCGAACGTGGCCGAGGGCGCGTCCTTCGAGTGGGGCCTGGCTCCCCAGCCGAAGGGTCCCGCAGGTGCTGTGACGGTCGGTAACTCCGTCGTTGCCGCCGGTTCGACGGCGAGCGCGAACCCCGAGGCTCAGCACAAGCTGCTGGCGTGGCTGGCTGGCAAGGACGGCGGTGCCGCACTGGGTAAGACTGGCGCCGGCTTCCCCGCGAACGAGAAGGCCCAGACGACGTGGACCGCCTACTGGTCGGACAAGGGCGTCGACACCTCGGTGATGGCGAAGACTCCTTCGGGCACGATCATGGCTCCCTTCGGTGCGAAGCTGGGCGCGGCAATGGACGCGTACAACGGCGTGCTCAAGGAGGTATTCCTGGGACGCACCGGCGTGCATGAGGGCGTCCAGGCCGCCCAGGATGCCGCAAACGCGGCGATCGATCAGTAGTCGTCACAGACGTGCGACAGGCGCCGGCGGGACACGTTCTCGCCGGCGCCTCAATAAGGAGTACACGAATGGATACCGTGCTGGGCATTTACGCCCACCCCGATGATGCGGACGTGGACGCGGGCGGGACGCTCGCTCGCTTTGTGCGCGAAGGATCGAGGGTCGTCGTCGCAGTCGTCACAGACGGTGATGCGGGAGGCTCCGACCAGGATCTGCATCAGCAGATGGGGGAGTTGCGTCGCGATGAACAGCGCCGCGCGTGCGAGCAACTGGGCGTGACGGAGCTCGTCTTCTTCGACGGCTACCCCGACGGCATGGTGACCCCATCCCACGGCCTCGTGCGCGATATCGTCGCCCTCATCCGGCGCGTGAAGCCGAACCTGATCCTCACCCTCTCACCCGAATACAACTGGTCGTCCATCTACGCCAACCACCCGGACCACCGGGCCGTGGGCGCCGCGGTCACGGACGCCGTCTACCCGGCCGCGCGTAACCCCTTCGCGTTCCCCGAGCTGCTCGAGGAGGGCCTGGAACCCCACGTCGTCGAAGAAGTGTGGTTCCAAGGCGGACCGTCGACGAACCACGTCGTCGAGCTGGAACAGGCAGACATCGAGGCCAAGGTCAGGGCGGTTCGCGAGCACGTCACCCAATTCGAGGACGTCGACCGGATGGAGTCATGGATCCGACAGAGCACCCACGACGTGGGGCACCCCCACGGCTACGCAGGGGGAGAAGAATTCTTCCGCTGGGACACCCGCGGGTGATGACCCGGTAGTCGGCCTGTTCGCCAGACTGTGCCCCCGCCTCGTCCGTACGAGGCCGGGGCACAGTGCGTTGATGGGCGTGGGGCGGACGGGCACCCCTCAGTCGAAGGCAGCGGCGACCAGCGGATTTGTGCGGATCGCCTGGTCGAGCACGTCGCGCGCAACGTTGACCGAGTCGACCAGGGGGTGCAGCGCCAGCGCCTGCCAGGCGAGCGTGCGGTCGCGCTCGCGGGCGGCGTCGATGACGAGATTCTCACAGGCCTTCACGGATTGGACGAGGCCGAGGGGCGCGCCGCTCAAGGGCGCAACCGGAATTGGATGCACGCCGGAGGCATCGACGTCGCAGGGAACCTCGACGACGTCCGTGTCGCGCAGCGTTGGAATCGAGGAGAATCCGCCGTCGCCATTACCGACGTTGAGGATCATGCGCGCAGGAGTATTCGTAGCGAGCGCGTTCATGAGGTCGAGGGCCACCTTCTGGTAGCCGCCGCCCGCGATGTCTTCGGCGCGCCTGCCGGAACGCTCGTCGACGTCGCGGGCCTCGGCCATGTAGGTCGCCTCCCGGTCGGCGAGCGCATCGATCCACGTCCGTCCCGCCTGATTGGGGTCGGAGAGGACGGCGTTGTAGAAGGCATCCTGCTGATCACGCAGGTACTCGCCGCGTGTTTGGTCCTGGTGGATGCGGGCCATGGCTTCGCGATGGCAGTAGTAGTAGAAGAGGTATTCGTTGGGCAGGGCGCCCAGCGCGCGAATCCAATCCGTGCCGATGGCACGGGATTCTTCCATGGATCCCAGGGCCGCCTCGTCGGCGAAGAGGCGCGGGAGGACGTCGCGGCCGCCGACGGACAGCGAGCGCAGCCAGCCGAGGTGGTTGAGGCCCGCGTAGTCGAAGGACACGTCGGCGCGCTCCTCCTCGGGAATGTCCAGGGCGTTCAGCGTCCGGTTGACGAGCCCGATGGGGGTGTCGCAGATGCCGATGACGCGCTCGCCGAGCACGGAACGCATCGCCTGGGTGATGGTCCCGGCCGGGTTCGTGAAGTTGATGAGCCAGGCGTTCGGGCACAGGCGCGCTGCGGCCCGGGCCAACTCGAGTGCCGGCCCGAGCGACCGGAACGCGTAGCAGTAGCCGCCCACGCCAACGGTCTCCTGACCGAGCAGCCCATGGTCGAGGCCGCAGTGTTCATCGAGGACCCTCCCGCAGGTCCCGCCCACCCGCATCGCGGAGAAGACGAAGTCGGCCCCGGGAAGCGCCTCGTTGATGTCCGTCGTCGCGCGGACGGTGGGGGAGTGCGGGAAGTCCAGCGAGGACAGCACGGCCATCATCGCGTCGAGCCTGCGCGCGTCGGTGTCGTACAGGACGACGCGGTCGACGTCGAGGGAGGCGTAGGCTCCCTGACCCGATCGTGAACGGGCCAAGACGTCGATCATCGCGGGGACCCGGAAGCCCCCTCCTCCGACGATGGTGAGCTGCATGGCGGGCATCCTCTCTGGATACGTATAGTGGTGGCTCAGTGACACATTGTAGTCGCGCTCACGTCTAGGAGGACCCGTGGCATCTCAAGTACCCGCCGCATCTCAGTTCGCGGTCTACGGTCCAACGTTTCTTGACGTCGTGATGGGTCCCCTCGACGGTCCTCCGGTTCCCGGCCGCGAGGCCTGGGTGGAGGGAGCGCTCATGTGCGCGGGCGGCGCGGCGAATCAGGCGATCGCGCTTGCTCGTCTGGGCGCGCCCGTGTGCCTGCACAGCCGCGTGGGCGTCGATCAGATGGGTCAGTTCGTGGACGAGATGCTCGCGCGCGAGGGCGTGGACACCTCCTCGTGCGAGCGCGTGGGCGATCAAAACGTCACCGTCTCCCTGTCCTTCGACGGCGACCGGGCAATGACCACGCGCGGGACGACCGCGTTGCCCCGATTGGGAGGCGACGCGCCGGCGTGCCTGCTCGCAGATGTGCGGGGAATCAGCGCGAACAGTGAGATTGTGTCCTCCTGGCGCGAGCGCGGGACATGGGTGCTGGCGGATACGGCCTGGGACGAGGCCGGGGCCTGGGACGAGGCGGACCTAGAGTCTTTGCGTTTGGCTGACGTGTGCACGCCTAACGAGGAGGAGGCGCTCGCCTACGCGCGCACCGAGAGCGTGGAGGACGCCGCGCGGTGGTTCGCGTCCTTTGGGTGCGACTGCGTGGTTACCTGCGGCAAGAATGGCGTGATCGCGTGCGTCGATGGACAGATCCTGCGAGTGCCGGCGCCCGCCGTGAACGCGGTGGATACGACTGGCGCGGGGGATATCTTTTCGGCGGCCCTGGCCTGGGCGCGCCGAGCTCGCCGAATGCCGTGGCCCGAGGCGCTCGCCCTCGCCTGCGCAGCCGCCGCACACTCCACGCAGGGGATCGGCGGGTCCTCGTCGGCCCCCTACGAAGCCGACCTGGTCGGCGCGTGAGCAGCCCAACCGGGCCCCTGCCTCGTCGCGGGGCCAAATCCCGGTACGATAGGCGCATGACCGATTCTTCTTCCACGCCCACGCAAGCACCCGCAGACGACACCCCCGAGCAGGTCAAGGTTCGCGCGGCCAAGCGCGCGCGCCTCATGGAGGCCGGCATCCCCGCCTACCCCGTGCGCCTGCCGATCACCACCACCATCAAGGCGGTGCGCGAGAAGTACGCCCACCTTGAGGCCGGCGAAGAGACCGAGGACTACGTGGGCCTGGCGGGCCGCGTCATCCTCGCGCGCAACGGCGGCAAGCTCTGCTTCGCGACCCTCATGGACGGCGAAGGCAACAAGATCCAGGTCATGCTCTCCGCCGCTTCCGTCGGCGCCGAGTCCCTGGCCGCCTACAAGAACGACGTCGACCTGGGCGATCACCTCTTCGTCCACGGCCGCGTGATCTCCTCGCGCCGCGGCGAGCTGTCGATCTTCGCGACCCCCGCTGAGGTCACGCCCGAGGCTCAGGCAGAGTACGATGCCGCGCCGACCGCGCTGCCCGCCCCCGACGCCTCCTGGGCCATCGCCTCCAAGGCGATCCGCCCCCTGCCCAAGACCTGGACCACCGAGGACGGCGAAGAGATTACCCTGTCCGAGGACCAGCGCATCCGCCGCCGCGAGCTCGACCTGATCACGCGCCCCGCCGCGCGCGACATGGTCCGCATCCGCGCGGCCGTCAACCGCTCGATCCGCGAGAACTTCTTCCGCCGCGACTACATCGAGCTCGAGACGCCGATGCTGCAGATGATTCACGGTGGCGCGGCTGCCCGCCCCTTCACGACGCACATGAACGCGCTCGACACCGATCTGTACCTGCGTATCGCGACCGAGATCTACCTCAAGCGCGCGGTCGTCGGCGGCGTGGACCGCGTCTTCGAGATGAACCGCAACTTCCGCAACGAGGGCATGGATTCCTCGCACAGCCCCGAGTTCACGTCCCTGGAGGCCTACGAGGCCTACTCGGACTACAACGGTATGGCCGACCTGACCCGCGACCTCATCCAGCAGGCCGCGCGTGATGCCTTCGACCTGTCCGAGGGCGAGGAAATCGTGCGCCTGGCCGACGGTACCGAGTACGACCTGTCGGGCGAGTGGGATCGCATCGACCTGTACGGCTCCACCTCCGAGGCCCTGGGCGAAGAGATCACGGTGGAGACGCCGCGCGAGACCCTCGTCAAGTACGCGGAGCGCATCGGCCTGGAGGTCGACGACTACGCCGTGTCCGGCAAGATCGTTGAAGACATCTTCGAGGAGCTCGTCGCCTCCAAGCTGTGGGCGCCGACCTTCGTCTACGACTTCCCGGAGGACACCTCCCCGCTGACCCGCTACCACCGCTCGCGCCCCGGCCTCACCGAAAAGTGGGACCTGTACGTGCGCGGCTTCGAGACGGGCACCGCCTACTCCGAGCTGGCCGACCCGGTCGTCCAGCGCGAGCGCTTCGAGGCGCAGGCCCTCGCGGCTGCCAACGGCGACCCTGAGGCCATGGTCATGGACGAGGACTTCCTCATCGCCATGGAGCAGGGTTTCCCCCCGTGCGGCGGCATGGGCATGGGCATCGACCGCCTGCTCATGGTCCTCACCGGCCAGGGCATCCGCGAGACGATTCCGTTCCCGCTGGTCAAGCGCCTGGGCTGATCTGAGTCGATGAAAGGGCCTCGGCCTCGTTCCCATCGTGGACGAGGCCGAGGCCCTTTCTCGTGCGTCGGTGTCGCCTCGGCTCAGACGTAGGAGCGGCGGGGAGCCATGCGCGTGTGAACCAGGTCGAGGAGCTCGTGCGCGGCACCGTCGTCGAGGACGAGGTCGGTGGCGACCCCGGCGCGCAGTGCCCCGAGGAGCGGGAGGGCCTTCGAGGCGCCGGACACGACGCAGAGGCGGCGCGGGATCTTCTTCAGCGTGGCCGGGATCGGGCCCGAGGCGCGCTCGTTGAGGTGCATGTTTGTGGAGCCGTCCTCGCGGATGAGGACGGTGCACACATCGCCGACGACCCCGTCGTTCTGGGCCGCCGCAATCTCGTTGGGGTCGAGGAAACCCCCCGAGTAGACGTGGGAGGGAAGGCGGGCCGACATGGAGCCGACGCCGAAGAGGGCGACGTCTGCGCTGTCGATCGTGTTGAGGACCGACTGGACGGAGCGCTCGCGCCAGAGCGCCTCTTTGGTGTCTGCGTAGTCGAAGAATGCGGGCACGGGGAAGTTGACGATGCGCCCGCCGATGGCCTTCGCGGCGCGAGCGATGATGGCCTCGGCGTAGGGCATACCCGATTCAGTGGCGGTGGCCGCTCCGTTGAGCTGCACGACGGTGGAACCCGCAAAAGACACGTGGGGCATGGCCCGCGTCACTTCCGCGGTGGTATTTCCCCAGGCGATGCCGAGGGTGACGCCGGGGAAGAGCATATCGATAAGGTGTTCCGCCGCGACGAGCGCAACGTTGTGCAGGCGGTTGACCTCGGTGTGGACGTCGTGAACGGGAACGACTGAAACCTGGACGCCGAAGAGGTCGGCGATCTGTCCCGCGAGGGTGCCTTTGAGGCCGGGGGAGGCGGACACCGAGATGCGCACCAGGCCGACCTCCCGCGCGTGGGCGAGAAGTCGCGAGACCGAGGAGCGTGATATCTGCAGGTGGCGGGCGATTGTCTCCATCGTCTGCCCCTGGAGGTAGTACATTGAGGCGGCCTCGTGCGCCTGTTCGTCACGTATTGTCACGTTTTCTAGTGTGCCATGCACAAGCGTTCAGATGTGTGACTTTGGGAATTAAAGAGCCTGAAGGGGCGACACGTAAAATGCGTGTCATATGGTCAGGGTCACACGCGAGGGCTTGCACGGATGTGCACTCAGTTTGGGCTAACGTGCATCAAGTGTCATACTGTGATGTGACCCGCGAAGCTTATCCGAGCGGATATTGTTCGACGGTACACAGTTGGCGGTGAAAGAACACCGGTGACCCGGCGCGAAGACGCGTCGGAGAAAGATAGGGAAACATGCTCACAACACTGCTCCCGGCAGCCGCAGATGCGGCTGTCCCTACCACGGGCCAGATTTTCTGGTCTGAGTTCCTCGGCACCACGATCCTGCTGCTCCTCGGTGGCGGCGTCGTTGCTACGAACCTGCTGCCCAAGTCCAAGGGCAAGGGCGGCGGCTGGCTGCTCATCAACTGGGGATGGGGCCTGGCGGTCTTCGCCGGCGTCTACGTTGCGTTCCGTACCGGTGGTCACCTGAACCCCGCGGTGACGATCGCCAAGGTCGTCGCCCACATGTTCGACTCCAACGTCACCCTGGCGGGTGACATTCCCGTCACCGGCACCAATGTTGCGGTCTACATCGTCGCCCAGTTCCTCGGTGCCTTCGCCGGCGCCGTCCTGTGCTGGCTGACCTTCAAGAAGCACTTCGACGAGGACTGCGACCCCGCCCTCAAGCTCGGCGTCTTCTCCACCGGCCCCGAGATCCGCTCCTACGGTTGGAACTGCCTCACTGAGGCCATCGGCACCGCCGTCCTGATCCTGTGGGTCTTCGTCTCCGGTTACACCGAGACCGCGGTCGGCCCCCTCGGCGTCGCGCTCATCATCGTCGTCATCGGTAACTCGCTCGGTGGCCCCACCGGATACGCCATCAACCCGGCCCGTGACCTCGGCCCCCGTATCGCCCACGCGATCCTGCCCATCAAGGGCAAGGGTGGCTCCGACTGGGGCTACTCCTGGGTCCCCGTCGTCGGCCCGATCATCGGAGCCATCGTCGGCACCGTTCTCTACTACCTCATTCTCGCCTGAGAGTGAGTGCGCGGGCGAGGCCTCCGCGGCCTCGCCCGCGTCACACCCCGCCGCCGGGGTGACATTTTGTGGGACTGCGAAGTCCCGCCCGCCGCGCAGGTGGATCGACGCGGCACACACAACGACGTGACAACGCCTCCGAAAGGACACTCATGACCACCGAAAAGTTCGTTCTCGCCATCGATCAGGGCACCACCTCGACCCGTGCGATCATCTTCAACCACTCCGGCGAGATCGTCTCCGTTGGACAGAAGGAATTCACCCAGATCTTCCCGAACCCGGGCTGGGTGGAGCACAACCCCATCGAAATCTGGGAGACCACCCGCACCGTCGTTGCCGAGGCTCTGCAGAAGGCGGAGATCAACCGCCACAACCTCGCGGCCGTCGGCATCACCAACCAGCGTGAGACCACCGTCGTGTGGGACAAGAACACCGGCGAGCCCGTCTACAACGCGATCGTCTGGCAGGACATGCGTACCTCCGACATCGTCAAGGAACTTGAGGGCGACGAGGGCCCGGACCGCTTCCGCCAGATCTGTGGCCTCGGTCTGTCCCCCTACTTCTCCGGCTCGAAGATCAAGTGGATCCTCGACAACGTCGAGGGCGCCCGCGAGCGCGCCGAGGCCGGCGACCTGCTCTTCGGCAACACCGACTGCTGGGTCCTGTGGAACCTGACGGGCGGCATCAACGGCGGCGTGCACTGCACCGACGTCACCAACGCCTCGCGCACCATGCTCATGGATATCCGCACCCTTCAGTGGCGTGAGGACGTCTGTGAGATCTTCGGCATCCCGATGTCGATGCTCCCCGAGATCAAGTCCTCCTCCGAGATCTACGGCTACGGCCGCAAGAACGGTCTGCTCATCGACACCCCGATCGCCGGCATCCTCGGCGATCAGCAGGCGGCCACCTTCGGCCAGGCCTGCTTCGAGAAGGGCATGGCGAAGAACACCTACGGTACGGGCTGCTTCATGCTCATGAACACCGGCACCGAGCCCGTCTTCTCCGACAACGGCCTGCTCACCACCGTGGCTTACAAGATCGGCGATCAGCCGGCCGTGTACGCTCTCGAGGGTTCGATCGCCGTCGCCGGTTCGCTGGTGCAGTGGCTGCGCGACAACCTGGGCATGATCGTCAAGTCCTCGGACATCGGCGACCTGGCCAGGACGGTCGAGGACAACGGTGGCGTCTACTTCGTGCCCGCCTTCTCCGGCCTGTTTGCACCCTACTGGCGTTCGGATGCTCGCGGCGCGATCGTGGGCCTGACCCGCTACGTCAACAAGGGCCACATCGCCCGCGCCGTCGAGGAGTCGACCGCGTTCCAGAGCGCCGAGGTCCTCGACGCGATGAACGCCGACTCCGGCGTGCCGCTCAAGGAGCTCAAGGTTGACGGCGGCATGACGCACGACGACCTGGTCATGCAGTTCCAGGCCGACCTGTGCGGCGTCGACGTCGTTCGACCGAAGGTCATCGAGACGACCGCCCTGGGTGCCGCCTACGCCGCTGGTATGGCCGTGGGCTACTGGTCGGGCACCGACGATGTCGTGGCCAACTGGCAGGAAGGCAAGCGCTGGACGCCCTCCATGGAGCCGGCCGAGCGCGACCGCACGTACCGCCTGTGGAAGAAGGCCGTGACGCGTACCCTCGACTGGGTTGACGACGACGTGAAGTGATTGTCACCCCTTGAAATTGACGAGGCCGGGGCTGCGTGGAGCAGTCCCGGCCTCGCTCTATCTGGTTGTACATAGGACTCAAGGCCGCATAGGTATAGACAATCGTCGGTTACTCTAATTCCATGGAAAATCCTAATAATCAAACGACATACCTCGTCGTAGATGGCGAGAATATTGACGCGACGCTGGGCCTTTCTGTCCTTGATCGTCGCCCGAATCCCGAGGAGCGCCCCCGCTGGGATCGTGTCCTCGAGAGCGCGCACGGCCGCTGGGGGCAGAAGGCCAAGGGCCTGTTCTTCCTCAACGGTTCGTCCGGCTTCCTGCCGATGGGCTTCGTTCAGGCGCTCACGGCCATGGACTACTCCGTGATTCCCCTGTCGGGCCCCGCCGAGATGAAGGTCGTCGACGTTGGCCTCCAGCGCACGATGGATGCGATCGCGCAGCTCGGCTCGGGTGACGTGATCCTGGCCAGCCACGACGCGGACTTCCTGCCCCAGATCGAGACCCTCCTCGACCAGGGCCGCCGCGTCGCGGTCATGTGCTTCAAGGAGTTCCTCTCCTCCCAGCTCCACGAGCTGGAGGAACGAGGCCTGGAAATCATCGACCTCGAATACGATGTGCACGCCTTCCAGGTGCGCCTGCCCAGGCTCCACATCATCGACATTGACGACTTCGATCCGATGTCCTTCCTGTAAACCCTGGCCTCGCGTGCCAGAGCGGACGCGTTGGCCCCGACATGACGAACCGGGCGGCCCCGTGAGGGGCCGCCCGGCCTGTCTATGAGCGGCGTTGCCGCATCCGCTCACGCCTGGCTGTTGTTGCCCTTCAGGGCGGCCAGGCGAGCCTCGATCTCCACCTGCGAGGAGTCGGTCTGGAGCTCAGCGAACTGGGCGTCCAGCGAAGAGGCGGCCAGTTCCATCTTGCCCTGGGCGAGGGCCTCCTGCTGGCGCACGCGGTCCTCGAAGCGGCCGAGCTCGCTCGTGGGGTCCAGGATGTTGATGGAGCCGAGGGCCTCCGTGACCTGGGCCTGCGCCTTGGCGGTCTTCTCGCGGGCGATCAGCTGGTCGCGGCGGCTCTTGAGCTCGGAGAGCTTGTCCTTCATCTGAGCGAGGCCGCTCTTGAGGCGCTCGGCGACATCGCGCTGAGAAGCGAGAGCGGGCTCCTCGGTCTTGACCTCGTTCTCGAACTGGATCTGCTTACCGAGAGCGACCTTGGCCAGGTTATCCCACTTATCGGCTCCGGCTTCGTCTCCGGCTGCTCGCAGCGAGTCAGCCTTCGTGGAAGCGGCGGCGGCCTTCTGGCCCCAGTCGGCGGCGGCCTTGACGTCCTCCTCGTAGTCGCGCTCGGCCATGCGCAGGTTGCCCAGGGTCTGAGCGATCGCGTTCTCGGCCTCGATGATCGAGTTGGTGTAGTCACGGATGAGCTGGTCGATCATCTTCTGCGGGTCCTCGGCCTTGTCGAGGAGCGCGTTGATGTTCGCCTTGGCGAGCTGAGCAATGCGGCCCAGGATCGTCTGCTTTTCGGCCATGATGTTCTCCTTTGAGGTGGTGCGCATCTGCGCGTTTTGGGTTGGTGCGCGTGCGCGCGGGTTGTGAGCGAGACGTGGTCTCGCAGGACTAGGGGGCTACGGTGAGCCCGTATCGCTTCTTGGGTTGGTATGCGCGGGGGAAGGGTTTGTTGTCTCGGTGTGTGTCCCTCCCGACTAGTGCCCGCGGCTGCGAAGTGGATCAAGCGTGGCGTCCAGCTTGGCTTCGACAGAGCGAGCGTGCTCGAGCGCGTCGAGCGGATTATCGTTGTGAATAAGGGCCTCCTGAGCCCGTGTGATCGCCGCACGAGCATCAGTGATGAGGGGCGCGAGCAGGGTCCGGTCGGTCTGCAGGCGGTCGGCCTCCTCGATGTCCGAGGAGAGGGACGCGATAGCAGCGCCGAGCCGATCCTCAATGTGGTCCAGGTCTTGTTTCGCCGTGAAGATCGCGTTCATCTCGTGGTAGGCCATGAGGAGCGCGCGCTCGGCGGTGTCGACGGCGGAGGTTGCCAGCTCAGTGTCGGTGTCAATGATTGCCTGGGCGGACTCAATGGCGCTGCGCGCAGAGGTGAGTAGCGACGCGGCCTTGTCGGGATTGTCCTCGAGTGCAGCCAGGACCGTACCGGGGTAGATACTGGCAATTGTCGCCAGCTCTTCCCTGGATCGCTCAACGTCCGCCAGCTCTTCCGCGAGGCGCTCCTGAGCCTCTGCCAGGCGGGTCGGCAGTGCGGTGCGCTCGGAGCGTTTC
>JAHACW010000030.1 GCA_018375675.1 Actinomyces sp.
CCTGGGGATTACGACCACGCCGATCCCCGGCTTTTTGCGCATTGATCTGACTGTTCACGGCGATAACCGAGGCTGGTTCAAGGAGAATTGGCAGCGCGAGAAGATGGTCGCGCTGGGCCTGCCGGATTTCCAGCCCGTGCAGAACAACATCTCGTTCAACGACGAGGTCGGGGTGACGCGCGGCATTCACGCGGAGCCGTGGGACAAGTTCGTGTCGGTCGCAACCGGCCGCGTGTTCGGCGCGTGGGTGGACCTGCGCGAGGGGCCCTCCTTTGGCACCGTCTACACGACGATCATCGATCCGGGCGTCGCGGTGTTCGTCCCCAAGGGCGTGGGTAACTCCTACCAGACCCTGGAGCCGAACACGGCCTACACCTACCTGGTGAACGACCACTGGTCGCCGGACGCGCGCTACACCTTCCTGAACCTGGCTGACGAGACGGCGGCCGTGGATTGGCCGATCCCGCTCGAGCGCGCCATCCTGTCCGACAAGGACAAGGCACACCCGCGCATGGCGGACGTGACCCCCTTCCCTGCCCCGGCTCCCGTGGGTCGCCGCGCGCTCGTGACGGGCGCGAACGGCCAGCTGGGCCGCGAGCTCATGCGCGCCCTGCCCGAGGCCGGCTTCACGGTGACGGGCGTGGACCTGCCCGAGGTGTCGATTTCCGACGCCGAGCAGGTGGCCGCGCTGCCGTGGGACGACATCGACGTGGTGATCAACGCTGCGGCGTGGACCAACGTGGACGGCGCTGAGACACCCGAGGGTCGCCGTGCGACCTGGCAGGCGAACTCGACGGGCCCGGCGGTCCTCGCCCGCGAGGCGACGGCTCACGGTGCGACAATGGTTCACATCTCGACGGAGTACGTCTTCGACGGCACGCAGGACGTGCACGTCGAGGACGAGGCCCCCTCTCCCCTGGGCGCATACGGCCAGTCGAAGGCGGGCGGCGACGCCGCTGTGGCCTCGACACCCAAGCACTACATCGTGCGCACCTCCTGGGTTGTGGGCGATGGCAAGAACTTCCTGAAGACCATGGCATCCCTGGCAGATCAGGGCACTTCCCCCTCGGTCGTGTCCGACCAGGTGGGTCGCCTGACCTTCACCTCCGACCTGGCCAAGGGCATCATTCACCTACTGACCAGCGACGCCCCGTTTGGCACCTACAACCTGTCGGGCGAGGGCCCGGTCATGAGCTGGGCGCAGATCGCTCGGCGCGTGTTCGAGCTGTGCGGCCGCAATCCGGAGGATGTTACCGAGGTGACGACGCAGGAGTACTTCGCGGGCCGCGAGGTGGCTCCACGCCCGCTGTCCTCCGTCCTGGACCTGACGAAGATCAAGGCCGCGGGCTTCACCCCCGAGGATTCCTCGCAGCGCATCGACTCCTACGTCGCTTCCCTGCGCGGCTAATCTCCACACGAACGAGGCAGGCCCCGGGTGCTTTCCACAAGCCCCCGGGGCCCTCGCGTATGCCGTTTTGAGCGCGGGCAGTGCACGCGCATGCGAGCCGGGCGTACTGCCTCCCAGACGGACTCGCGGACGGGGCGAAGAACTCGGCCGCAAGCTAAGTACGCGGATAGGTTACGAAGATGCGGATAGGTTAGAAGCATGCGGATAGGTTAATAACGTATCCGCATCTGAATAACCTATCCGCATGCGCACAACCTATCCACGTACGAGCGGTCGGGGGTAGCTGCGGACCTTCGAGCACCGGAGCGCAGTATCACCGGAGTATGCGCTACACATCCCCACCAATTCCGCATGCAATTCCCCGACAGCTCTTTCAAGCTTTGAAACCACCTCGTTGGTATTCCAACGTTTTATCGGCACCGCAAAACAGACCTGATGGGAATTGCATGCGAAATAAGGGCCGGGGCCAACTCGTGACTGCACATTCCCGCCCGAGAGGCCCCGGCCTCGTCGAACGAGATGAAAAGCCCCTGAGATACCTGGAGAAGCTGGCCCCTTGAGAGGCCTAGACGAGCTGGCTGAGGACGTCCTGCGGACCGCCGATCTCCCGCACCTGGGTGACGAGAACGTCTGCGAGCTTCTTCGCCGCCACATACTGCGTTGATTCGATGCCGTAGCGGCTCGCGATGTCCGCAAGACGCGCAGGGACGGTCGTGGCGCTGCCGTCCTTGGACGTCAGCATATCCGCCAGGTTAAGCACCAGGAGCTCATCCGACCGGTAGGGGCTGTCGGGGTCGCCGTGGTGGAAGATCTCCGCCCAGTACGTGAACCCCAAGGAGCGCAGCAGGGCGCCTCCGAGCTCTTCATGCTCGGACTGTTCCTGGGCGAATTGATAGCCCACATCGTGCAGGTAGCCCATCACGAACATGTCGCGGCACTTCTCATCCGACCAGCCAAACAGGGTCCACCCCAGCTCGGAGGCCTTCATCCCCACCCCGCGGCAGTGGCGCAGCCGGTTCTCGTCCATGCCGATTGCAGGCGTCAAGTCAGTCATCATGCGATCCTTTGTGTGCCGTCGGCCAGATACCGCAGGAGATCCTCAAGCCTGCGACGCTGAGAGTCAGCGAGGCGCAAATCGAGGAGATTCTCCTTGAGCACCCACTGGAAACCCGTGGATTCAGAGTCGAGAGACACCTCGCGGCCCTCGGACACCCCGTGAAAGACAACGGTGAACTCCTGGCGTACTTCCCCGTCGGAGTATGCGATGCGCACGTCCGGGTCCGTGTAGGTGCCGACGATCCCGGTCACCTGCACGTCGAGGCCGGTCTCCTCCTTGAGCTCGCGGACCGCGCACTCGGCGAGGCTTTCGCCGAATTCGAGGGTGCCGCCCGGGAGCGTCCAATTCCCGCTATCTCGGCGCTGGAGCATGAGGATGTGGCCCTCACGCTCGATGGCGACCGCTGCGGCGGGGACGATCGAGTTGGCGGCCGGCGCATCGGGAGCGTGGGAGTAGTCCACGCGCGTCGTCGTCAGGGCCGAGGCCAGCCAGGCCTCGACATCCGGGCCGGGGGTGACGACGTTCTTGTCGTTCGTGGAGGGAACCTTGATGAAGAGGATCTGAGTCCCCCGCTTCGATCGCTGCGCGTAGGTCGTTCCGGGTTCGATGACGTAGAAGTCGCCCGCACGGAACTCATGCTCCTCGCCGGTGTCCGTATCCAGGTACTGCGTCCACCCGGACAGCATGTACTGGTACTCGGTGGCCTGAGTATGAAAGTGCGGCTGCTCGCATGCGTCGTCGGAATAGGACGTGATCCCAATTTCGAGATCGCTCGTGTCGTAGTGAGCGACCACCTGCGGCCGAGAGAGGTTGCCCGCCAGGTACTGGCGCGACACCTGCTCCAGCGCTTGCCGGATCTCGCCTGACGTGATGGTGGAGAACATCGTCATCGCCTCCTTGGGGCCTTGTGTCGGCTCTTCCTCAGCTGACGCCTCAAGACAACGAGAACGCCAATCGCGACGACCACGCTCGCCAGGCACAGGGCGAGCACGAACCACAGCGAGGGAAGAGTTTCGCCCTGGTTGAGGCCAATGATGGACATCGAGAAGAAAGAAATGATAAGCGTCGGGACGAAAAAGACCGCGGACGCAAAGGTGAGGAACGTGTTCGTTCGTTCTGCGGCCTCGGCGTTTTCCTGGTTAGCGACGGCTTGGACGGACTGAGCGGTGTTTGCGAGCAGGCCGGACGCCCGCTCGAGCAGTCGTCGGTATTCTTCGATCGTCGCCTTGAGTTCGGCAACCTTGCGCGTCGCGAGGCCCTGCAGGGCCTCGTTCCCGGTCACGAGTTCGTTGACCTTGGAACGGCGTTCAAGGTTCCTGGACACGAGGAACGCCGTGGTCACGAACTGGGAGAGCACGCCGATTTCTCGCTGCGCCCGCCCGAGGCGCTGCGCTGCCTCCTCAGAATCGTCACTGATCATGATCTGGAAGGGCTCGTTCTCCCAGAATTCAAACTCAATCCGCCAGTTCTCAAGGTTGTATTGCTCGTACTTGATGGGGATCGAGAACGCCTCAACGATGTTGCCCACATCCGAAGGCTCCGTGAAGTACCCCTGCCCGCGGTTCAGCCAGATGCCGTTGTGCGGCCAGCGAAGATTGTCGAGCTGGTCTGGCGAGACCGGCTGATAGATCGTGACGGTGCCGTTGCCCATGTCGAAGATCCGGCACCAGCGATGGAGGGCTCGAAGCGGCTCGGAGGTATCACCGGAACGGGCCGGCAGGTTCTGGGTCAGCAGATCGACGTACCTGATCCTCGTATCGTCATCGATCTGCAGGGGCACGTTCGTTTTGTTCGCCGACACCCGCTGGATCATCTCCGGCATCGATGCCATCAGCGCATGAGCGACGGTCGGCGCCATGAGCTTGTCGAGGAGCGAGGAGATTTCGCCGTCGTGCGCGCCGTCGAGCGACACTTCGAGCTCGTACCTGTCGATGTCGCTCCACGGGTCCTCACGATGGGTGTGCGCGTCGATGGAGCAGTACCGGTAGTTCTCGCCATCGTCGAGCGGAGGCAGAACGATCGGATTCTCGAACTCCATGGCCCGGCGATGCCATCCGGACAGAATCACTGCCTGCGTTCCATCCGCGTACTGGCACTTCAGCAGGAAGCTTGGGCCCGCATCCCAGAGCTGAGGATCAGAGGCGTACGTCTTGCTGTAGGAGCTCATCGCCCGGGCACCTCCATTCGAAGTCGTTGACACGTAGTTGTCCGCAGCTCAGGCGACCCGAGGCCGTGGGGACAGACCACTCTTTGAGAGTGTAGTCGTTTGGGCAGATACCGCGCCTGAGCGCGACGCATGTGCGCGCCGCAGATAAACGAGGCCGGGGCCGGCCACGCTAAATTGCGCAGTCGGCCCCGGCCTCGTCACTGAAGAACTCTCAGAAGTACGCCTTCATCATGGACACCAGGTCGTAGCCGTAGTTCTTGGCTGCGGCCCAGCCGGTGCGGTTGGGGTTCTCCTGGATACCCAGGTACTCGACCACGGGGGCCGCACCCTTGCGCACGTAGGTGAAGCGCGGGTCGACGACCGTATTCGCGAGCGACGCCGTGGTCACCGAGGAGTCCGCGTAGGCGCGCAGGTGCTGGACCTGGGCACGGATGCCGGTGCGCACGTCCGGGAAGGAGGCGCCCTTCGCACCGCCGCCGACCGCACCGATGCCGGAGAAGTTGTACTGGCTGACGGTCACGTCGCCGCCGAATCGCAGCCAGCCCGTCTCCTTCATAGCCTGAACGAAGACCAGCTCGGGGGACACGCCCTCGGCCACGGCCTCGTCGTAGACGATGGAGGCGAAGTCACGGATCGTCGGGGCACCGCCGGCGCTCAGGGCGCTCGGGTAGCTGTAGCCAGCCTGATCCCAGGCGTCTTCCATCGCGTCGATGGTCTCCGAGCGCGAGGCGGTGGGCGCGCTCATGATGAGGCGCTGACCGGACGCGTTCGTGACGGAGGCGCTGCGCGAGGCGCTGCGGGAGGCCGCCGGAGCCTCGCTGCCGTCCGCGTAGCCGAGCCATGCTCCGGAGGAGGCGAAGTTCGATGCGCGTCCCTCGACGGTGACCGTGCCGGTCGCCATGGCGCCCGAGTTCGGGTCCAACCAGTACCAGGCGCCATCCAGGAGCCAGCCGGTGCTCATCGCACCGGAGGAGCTCAGGTGATACCAGGTGTCGCCCACCTTGGTCCAGCCCGTCATCATGGCTCCCTCACCGTCCAGGTAGTACCACTTGCCGGCGTCAAGGAGCCAGCCGGTAACCATCTGTCCGCTGGGTCGCATGTAGTACCAGCGATTGTCATCCTCAGTCCGCTGCCAGCCGGTGAGCATGCGCGCATCGTCCTCGAAGAGGTACCAGGCGCCATCGACGTTGGTCCAGCCGATCGCGGCCGCACCGTTGGCGCGGAGCCAGTACCAGTTGTTGCCGTCCTTGAGCCAGCCGGTGACCATGACGCCGTCGGCGTTCATGTAGTACCAGGAGCCGGCGACCTTCACCCATCCGGTGGCCATGTCGCCGTCAGGACGCAGGTAGTACCACTTGCCGTCTTCCTGCTTCCAACCCGTCACCATGGCGGTGGAGTCATCGAAGAAGTAGCGGCGTCCGTTGATGGTGGACCATCCGCGGATCGTCTGCTTGTTGGAGCCAGCCCAGTACCAGCGGCCACCGGCGGAGAACCAGCCGGTCTTGGCCTCGCCGTTGGAGATGAAGCTCCAGGAGTCGCCGGCTGCGCGCCAGGTGCCCTTGCTCAGCCCGTAGGCCTGGGCGATGCCGGTCGCGTCGGCGACGCCAAGGGAGCGCACGAAGCTCTCGTTGTGCAGAAGAGCGGCGTCGGTCGCCGAGGTAACGAAGGCATGCTCGACGATGACACCGGTCATGTTCTCTTCGCGAGCCTGGCGGATGATCGCGTAGTAGTCGCCGGTCGAGCCGTCCGGGTAGTCGTAGTAGGGGTTGTCACGCGTCTTGATGCCGCGGTCAGCCAGACCAAGGCCGGTGAGCTGCTTTTGGATGGCGTTGGACAGGGTGCGCCCCTGCGTGTGGGTGCCGTAGTTGTACGAGGAGGAATTCGGGTACCAGACCTCGGCACCCTTCGCGATGGGCGCGCCCGAGTTGAAGTGGATGGAGACGAGCGCGTCCGCATCCTCCGCGGCCGCCATCTCGACGCGGCGGGACAGGTCGGTGCTGGTGTTCTCCGAGGGACGGGTGTCCGTCGTGCGGGTCATGACGACGCGGACGCCGTCGTAGCTTTCCAGCTCTTCCTTCAGGGCCAGCGAGACCGCGAGGGTCAGGTCCTTCTCACGCAGGCCGTTTGCGACCGCGCCGGGGTCGGAGCCGCCGTGTCCGGGGTCGATGGCGATCGTGATGCCAGCTGCGTGCGCGGGCGGCACGAGGGCCGCTGCGGCTGCGCCGAGGGCCAGGGTGAGCCCGGCGACGATGGTCCTCCACGAGGAGCGCATAGTGATCCTTCAAGTTGCTAATGTGACAGTCGTGATTGTAGATGCTTATGTTGTAACTGTAAACATGAGAATAGTTACATGCATAAACTGACACAAACCAAAACGATAGCTTTGCATGTGAGACGAGTCGGGGCGCGTCGCGTCAGCACCTCACTTCGGGCCTCTCACACGTCACTGATAGCCGGCGCGACGAGGAAGAACAGCGTCACCGTGGGCACGCAGGCTCGGGGATACCGCCGCGATTCAGCGGGAGAAGACAGCGCCCCCCGACAACGTGCGGCAGCTGAACAAATCAGAGCGCCGACCGAACCACCGCGGATGCAGCGCGCGACGAGGCCTCGACTGACCGATGCGCGCTCACCCAGGCGCGTGCACCCTCAGCACCCACCCAGGCGGCAGTCCCCGACGCGAGACCGACCATGGCCTCGGCGATCTCGTCAGCGGCGAGGCCGCACGCCACCCCGAGCCCGCCCTCCGCGACGTCGCGGGCAGCCTGACCCGGACCCGCGTAGATGACGGGAGTGCCCTGCGCGAGGGAAGCCAGGATCTTCGTCGGGTAGGCGTAGTCGTACCCGCCCGGTCGCAGCGAGGCGAGGCTCGCGGTGGCTCGCGCCATCCACCGGTCCGCCTCCTCAGCACTGACGGCGGGGACCATTTCGACGCCGGACACGCCTCGGGCACGTTCAGCCAGTTCTATCCATCCGCTCCCCTGCCCCACGAACACGAGGCGCGCATCCCCGAGCCGCGCTCGCGCGCGCTCGAAAGCATCGACGAAGACCTCGGGGGCCAACCACTGGGCAACCGTGCCCGCGTAGACAAAGACGGGACCGTCGCAGGTGGGGAATCCTTCCGGGGTACCGGTAGCCACGGCGTCGGGCACGCGCACCCCGTTGGGGACGACCGCGACATCACGCGCACCCAGGTCACGGGCGCGACGCGCGACACCATCGGAGACAGCGATGACGCGGCGGGCACCGCGCAGCGCAAAAGACTCCAGCCCCGCGACCGTGCGCACGACGATGCTGGGCACACCCGCGAGCGCGGCGGCGTCCGAGACAATGTCGGCGCAGTAGTAGACGTAGGGGACGCGGCGTGCCGCGCAGGCGAGGCGCACGGCGGCGCCGGTCGTCGGCGGAGGCTCGGAGACGACGACGTCGGGGCGCGGACCGGTGAGCAGCCGAGCGAGGAGGGGCAGGTCGAAAGACATGTAGGAGACGTATCCGCGCACCGCTCCCGTGCGGTCGCGCAGGACGGGGGCACGTCGCACGTTGACGAGGCCACTGTCCTCCCCCGCATCGACACCACCGTCCGCGAGCCGGCAGGCGTCGCGGGCAACGGGGGGAGCCAGGCGCGAGGTGAGGACCCGGACCCTGTCTCCGCCTGCGGCGAGCGCGCGGGCGAGTGCCCCGAGGCGCAGCGCCGCGGCCGTCGGCTCGGGTGTAAAGGTGCGGGTCGCCAGAGTGACTAGCATGCGGGAGCACTTCCCCCACCGATGGTGATGCGCGGGGTGCCGGCCCAGGCCTCGGGTGAGGTGATGGCGCGGCCGTCGACGAGGAGGCGCACTCCGGGCAGGTCGGCGGGAGCCAGGTCCCTGTAGCCGGCGTGGTCGGCCTGGACGATGGCGACGTCCACCGGCTCGCCGAGGTGGTAGGCCTCCCACCCGAAGGCCGCCAGCTCGTCGTCGGAATACAGCGGATCATGAACGCTCACCTGCGCCCCGGCCTCGCGCAGCGCACAGGTGACGCCGAAGACGCCGGAGAAAGCTGTTTCCTTGACCCCGCCGCGGTAGGCGGCACCCAGGACCGCGACGCGCAGGCCCTCGAGGGAACCGAGCAGGGCGGCGGCGCGGGAGACCGCGTAGGCGGGCATGGCGACGTTCGCGGCGCGCGCGGCGGACACGACGGTCGCGTCTGGGTCCCCGGCCAGGTACAGGCGCGGGTAGACGGGGATGCAGTGGCCGCCGACCGCGATGCCGGGCCGGTGAATGTGGGAGTAGGGCTGGGAGTTGCAGGCCTCGATGACGCGCGCGACGTCGATGCCGGCCGTGTCCGCGTAGCGCGCAAACTGGTTGGCCAGGCCGATGTTGACGTCTCGGTAGGTGGTCTCGGCGAGCTTGGCCATCTCGGCGGCCTCGGCCCCGCCCATGGGCCACACGCCGTTGGGGCGCGGCAGGTCGTCGCGTTCATCGAACGAGAGGACGGCCTCGTAGAAGGAAACGCCGCGCGCCTCGCCGGATTCGCTGAGGCCCCCCACGAGCTTCGGGTAGCGCGCCAGGTCGGCGAAAACGCGGCCGGTGAGGACGCGCTCCGGCGAGAAGACGACGTCGAAGTCGCGGCCCTCGACCAGGGCGGAGATCTCCTCGATGAGGGGCTTGTAGCGACCGCGCGTCGTGCCCACGGGCAGGGTGGTTTCGTAGGAGACGAGGGTGCCGGGCGTGAGATGGGCGGCCATCGAGCGGGTGGCGGCGTCCATGACGCGGAAGTCAGGGCGGCTCTCGTCATCGACGACGAGCGGCACGACCATGACGACCGCATCGGCGCCGGGGATCGCCTCGGCGTACTCGGTCGTGGCGCGCAGGGCGCCGGATGAGGCGAGCGGGGGCAGGTACTCACCCAAGTGCGCCTCGCCCGGGAAAGGTTCGACCCCCTCGTTGATGAGGGCGACCACACGGGGGTTCACGTCCACGCCAACGACGGTGTGCCCGCCGCGCGCGTAGTGCACCGCCAGCGGCAAACCGATCTTGCCCATGCCGACGACCGCGATGCGCATGCGGCTCCCCTTTCCGTCTCCGGCCTCGTTGTTCCCCTCCAGTGTAGTGCCCCGCCCCACCTACAATGGGGGCGTGGATCGCGCGCTCAATCTCCTGCTCTACCCGTCGAACCTGGCCTCGCCCGGTCGCCTGGTGAAGATCGCGCGTTCGCTGTCCCCGCTTTTCTCGCAGACGCACGTCGTCGGAATCGATCAGGGCGAGCTCCCCGCAGACGAGGCCGTGGCCCCCACCGTGCACCTCACGCGGATTCGGGGAGCCGCCCTGGGTGCGCCCCTGGGTGGTCCCAGGGTCGTCGTGGCGTGGGGCGCTCGGGTGTATCGGCGGTTCGCGAGGCAGCGCGTGTCGGCCGTCTCCGCGCAGAACCTCTTCCTGCTACCCCTCGCGCACGCGTTGGCGCGGCGCACGGGCGCTGTTTTTGCGTACAACGCACACGAGTTGGAGACGGAGACGGTGGGGTCGGCGGGCCTGCGCCAGCGCCTCCAGCGCGTCATCGAGCGCCACTACATCCGCCGCGCGGACGTGGTGTCCGTGGTCAACGAGTCGATCGCTCAGTGGTATCGCGAGGCCTACCCGGGCGTAGATCCCGTCGTCGTGACGAACGCTCCGACGGGCGCGGAGGGGGTCATCGATCTGCGTACGCAGCTGGGCATCCCCGAGGGCGCTCTCCTGTACCTGCATTCGGGCTACCTGGCGCCGGGGCGCAATATTCCCTTGATTCTGCGCGCTTTTGAGCAGGCAAGCGACACGCACATCGTCTTCGTCGGTACGGGTGCCCTGCTGCCCGAGGTCGAACGGGCCGCAGCAGCCCACCCGAACATTCACCACCTGCCACCCGTGGAGCCGGACCAGGTCCTCGCCATGACGCGCGGGGCTGACGTGGCGCTGTGCCTCATCGAGTCGGGGTGCCTGTCGCACCGCATGTCCACGCCCAACAAGATGATGGAAGCCTTCGCCGCCGGGGTACCCGCGCTGTGTTCTCCCCTGTCCGAGGCCCGCCGATACCTGGGCGATCAGGCCCACACGTGGGTGCTGGAGGACCCGGAGCGCGACCTCGCGGGTGCCCTGGAGTCCATCACGCGCGAGGACATCGAGGCTTTCACGGCTCCCACTATTCCCACCTGGGAGGAGGGCGCCGCGCGCCTGCGCGAGGCCTACGAGAGGGCCATCACGCGGTCGTCCACGTCTACGCCGCCGTCGGGCGCGCGCCGTCCCCGCGGTCGTAGGCGCGCGCCGTCAGGAACGCCATCGCCAGCATGCCCACCAGCAGCGCAGCCATGAGGACGCCCAGCACGGCGACCGTGGTCTCCACGCCGTAGGGGCTGCACGCGAGCCACGTCAGCGGCGCCGCACAGTACACGCACGCGAAGGCCAGCATGCGGCGCTGGTGGTAGGTAGCGACGAACACGTTGGAGAGCGGCGAGGTCGCGACCGTGAGGGCCAGCCAGGGGGCCAGGGATCGAGCGAAGTACCCGGCCGCCTCCCAGCGCGCCCCAAACACGAGGGGGAAAAGCGCGGGGCTCACCCACGCGAGCAGGGCGAACACGGGGATCGAGCATGCCAGCGCGATGCCACCGACACGCACGACGACTCGGGTCATCTCACCGGGAGGGGTGTCCGACAGGCGCGGCAGGTATACCTGCGACAGCGCCCCCGCGATGAGGGCAACCGGGGCCTGCAGGGCCAGCCACGCCATGTTGAATTGGCCGAGCGAGGCCACGGAATACGTGGCAATGAGCATCGGGATCGCGCTCGTGCGCAGCGCATCAACGACGACGTTGGGCACACCCACGAGGGCCATCTTGCGGTAGCGCGAGGCCACCTCGCGCAGGGTCGGATCGGCGTCCTGACGCTCGCGGGCGTCACGGGCATGCCACGACAGGTAGGCGACGGCGAGGCCCTGGCCCGCGATCGTCGCCCCAATCGCCGCGCCCAAGCCGCCGTTGGCCAGGAAACCGCACACCAGCTGCGCCGCCGCGATCCCGAGGGCGCGCACCACGGAGGAACTCGCGATCGCCTGGAAGCGGCGGTGCCGGGTCAACCAGTAGGAGCACACCTGCCCCTGAGCCAGGAACAGGACAGAGACGCCAACGGCAAGCATCCAGCCCGCGAGCGCGCTTCCGTAGCGCGCGCTCACCCACGGCCATGCGGCGGCCGCAATCAGGGTGGCCAGAGCGGAGGCGACCAGCACGCAGCGCGAGGCCAGGCGGGCCAGGGACCGGGCCGAGGCCTCGTCCCCCGGGGCGGGCAGGACGATGCTGAGGTCGAAGCGGGCACCCGCGACGGCGGCGCCGAGCGTCGCAGCGGACGTGAAGATACCCAGATACCCCAGGTCCGTGTCCGTGTAGAGGCGGGCGATACCGATCTGGGCGACGAAGGCGATGACTTGGGCGAGGAGGGTGCCGCCGAGGAGGGTGAGCACCTGCGCGAGGACGCCCGAGCGGGCGGGGCGGGCAGGTGCGTTCGTCATGGACTCATTTAATCACCTGGGGCGCTCGGCTTGCCCCTAGGATGGTGGCATGCCCGCTCACCGATCCGCGCCCGCCCTCGGGTGGAACTCGTGAGGGTCGCCCTGACGAAGGGAACCCTGCTGGTTCCCCCGACCTACTTCGCGCTCTCGCACGCCCTCGCGATGCCGGAGCTCGATTGGCGAATCTTCACGCTTGCGGCGCGCATTACCGATCCGGCCGTCACGATCCCGATCGACGAGGCCGCTCCCCGCGCGCTCGGAGGACCCCTCCCACTTCGCGTGGCCGCGCAGGCGCGAGGCCTGGGCCAGATGCGCCGCGCGATCACCGCCTGGAATCCGGACGTTATTCACCAGCATCAGGCGACCTGGTCCCTGCCGGCCGCGGGGGCTGCACGCGACACGAGCGCACCCCTCGTGGTGACGCTGCACGGCGGGGACGCCTACCCGAGGCTCGGGCGGGGCGCGGGTGCCGCGTGGAACGCGCGCAACCGGAGGGCCGCCTTAGAGGGCGCGACCCGGCTGCTGGCCGTCTCCCGGTACCTGGCGGACGTCGCGCTGGGCGCAGGCGCTAATCCGGAGCGCCTGAGCATCCACTATCAGGGTGTCGACACACACTGGTGGACACCCGCCCCGAACGCAGCAGAATCACGCGAGGAACCCATCGTCCTGTTCGTGGGCGCGCTCAGCCGCCTCAAGGGGGTGGACGACCTGGCACGGGCGTCCTCCGCGCTCGTGGGGCGCCGCCCGCATCGCCTCGTACTCGTCGGAGACGGTCCGTTGGAGGCGGGCCTGCGCGCGAACGCTCCCGCCCACGTGACGTTCGCGGGACGGCTGGACCGCGAGGGGGTGCGCGACTGGATGCGCCGCGCCCACGTCCTCGTGCTGCCCACGAAGCCGACGCAGGGGCGGCAGGAGGCCGCGGGACTCGTCCTCCTCGAGGCGCAGGCGTGCGGCGTTCCCGTCATCGCCTATTCCACGGGAGGCACGCCGGAGATGATCGCGCCCGGGGCCTCGCTGCTCACACAGGAGCGCTCGCCGGACGCTCTCGCCCGCTCCATCGACGAGGCCTTGGCCTGGTCGGAGGACGAGCGCGCGGATCGCGGGGCGCAGTGCCGCGCGTGGGTGGACAAGGAACGCTCGCTGCAGGCGTCGACCGAACAACTGCGCGCCATCTACGCCGACGTGACCCGCTAACGCCGCGCTCTACAGGTCGACGGAACGCCCGGACGCTGCAGAAGAGAGGATGGCCTCGACGACGCGCAGGTTGTCCAGGGCCTCATCCATGGTGACATGCTCGCTTCCCACGCCAAGGATCGCGTCGCGGAAGCGCTCGTGTTCGAGGGCGAGGGGCTCGCGCTTGGTGAGCGCGTAGCGCACGACCTGACCCTCACTCACCCCGCGGAAAGCGGCGATGGCATCCCATTGCAGGGGCGCGTGGCCGTTCTCGTAGAAGGTCAGGTCCCCCATCGCGGTGTCTGCGACGAGGGCGCCGCGCTCGCCCGTCACGATCGTCGTGCGGTCCTTGTAGGGGGTCAGCCAGTTGACGAGGTGGTTGACGAGGATGCCGCCTGCAAGGACGCCCGAGGCGACCATCATGTCCTCGTGCTCTCGCCCCGATCGCGCGGACGTGCGCGCGTAGATGCTCTCGTAGGGGGCGCCAGCCACCCACGCGGCCAGGTCCACGTCGTGCGTGGCCAGGTCCTTCACCACGCCAACATCACTGATGCGGGCGGGGAAGGGGGACTGGCGGCGCGTCGCGATCTGCTCGATCTCGCCGAGCTGCCCCTCCGAGATTCGCCGACGCATGTCGATGAGCGCCGGGTTGCAGCGCTCGACGTAGCCGACGGCGCCGACGAGGCCGGCAGCCGCGAAGGCGTCGCGGATACGACGGCCTGCCTCCACGCTCGTGGCGAGAGGCTTTTCGACGAGGGTGTGCACCCCGGCCTCGGCGAGCGCCAGGGCTGCGGTCTCGTGGTGTGCGGTGGGCGCGGCGATGATCGCGGCGTCGATGCCGGCCTCGATGAGTTCCTCAACGCCGCCCAGGACGGGCAGGTCGCCGGCGACGCCGAAGCGGTCGCCGCCCGGGTCGGCCAGCGCGACGAGGTCCACTCCGGCGGTGGCGCGGGCGTTGCGCACATGGTGTCGGCCCATCGAGCCGATGCCGAGGATTCCGAGGCGAATACTCATGTCAGGCCCCCGCTCCCGCGAGCGCGTTCACGCCCCTCGCGATGCGCTCCAGCTCCGCGGGCGTCAGGGAGGGGTAGATCGGCAGGGAGAGGACCTGGTCTGCGGCCTCGCGCGTGGCCGGCAGGTCGAGGCCAGGGGCGAAGCGGGCGAGGGAGGGCAGCTCGTGGTTCGGGATCGGGTAGTAGACGCCCGATCCGACGCCGTATTCCTCGCGCAGGGCGGCAGCGAAGCCGTCGCGGTCCTCGCCCACGCGGATCGTGTACTGGTGGTAGACGTGCGTGGCACCGGGCGCGACGTGTGGGACGGTGACGCCGTGCAGGTGGGCGTCCAGGAAGGCGGCGTTGTCCTGGCGTGCGCGGGTCCACGCGCCGACCTTGGCGAGCTGCACGCGTCCGATGGCCGCGTGGATGTCGGTCATGCGGTTGTTCAGGCCCACGATCTCGTTGGCGTAGCGCGTCTCCATGCCCTGGTTGCGCGCGAGTTTCACGCCGCGGATGATCTCGGGGTCGCGCGAGGTGACCATGCCACCCTCACCGCTAGTCATGTTTTTCGTCGGATAGAAGGAGAAGGCCGCAAAGGTTCCGAAGGAGCCGACCGCGCGCCCGTGCAGGCTCGCACCGTGTGCCTGGGCGGCGTCCTCGAAGACCATCAGTCCGCGGGAGTCGGCGATCGCCTGGAGGGCGTCCATGGGGGCGGGGTGGCCGTAGAGGTGGACGGGCATGATGGCCCGAGTGCGCGGCGTGATCGCGGCCTCGACGGCGGCCGGGGAGAGCGTGAACGTGAGCGGGTCGATGTCTGCGAACACGGGGGTCGCGCCGGTGATGGCGACCGAGTTGGCGGTGGCCGCGAAGGTGAAGGAGGGGACGATGACCTCGTCACCCGGACCGATCCCGGCGGCGAGCAGGCCCAGGTGCAGGGCCGATGTCCCCGAGTTAACCGCGACGGCCCGCGTCCCGGGTACCAGGGCGGCGCAGAACTCTTCCTCGAAGGCGGCGACCTGGGGTCCCTGGGCGATCATGCCGGTGCGCATAACGGCTGCGACCGCGTCGATCTCCTCCTCGCCGATGAGCGGGCGTGCGGGTGGGATGAACGGCTGCGTCACTGCTGGTCCTCACGGGTTTGGTCAGGCGTCTCGACGCCATTCGGGGACGAGGCCTGGGCCTCCTCGGGCGATAGGGCGCCGTCTCGCTCGACGTAGCGGCGTCCCGAGGCCGGACACACCCACGTGCGTTCCAAGGCCTCGCTGGTGGTGGCGTCGGCGGCCACGAGGGGCACCCCGGCCTCGCCAACCCACCCGACGCGGCGCGCGGGGACGCCGACGACGAGAGCGTAGGGGGCGACGTCTCGGGTGACGACCGCGCCTGCGCCGACCGAGGCCCACGCGCCAATGCGGACGGGGGCCACGCAGACGGCGCGCGCTCCGATGGCTGCTCCGCGCTCGACGGTAACGCCGACGCGATCCCAGTCGCTCGCGTTCTTCAGGGTGCCGTCGGCATTGATCGCACGAGGAGCGTGATCGTTCGTCAAGACGGCCGCGGGGCCGACAAAAACGCCGTCGGCCAGGGACGCGGGCTCGTAGACGAGCGCGTAGTTCTGGATCTTGCAGCGCGCACCGACCCTCACGCCTTCGCCGATGTAGGCGCCACGTCCAACGATCGTCTCATCCCCGATCCGCGCGTCCTCGCGCACCTGGGCGAGGTGCCAAACGCGCGCGCTGGGAGCGACGATCGCGCTGGGCGCGACGTCGGCGCTGGGCTCGATCACTGGGTCTCCCTGTCGTTGTCTGCGTGCGCGCGTGCGCGCATCGGGGGCGGTCGGCGCTCTTCCGGATACCCAACACTATAGGCGCGCGCCCATCCCTATGTGCGACACTAATCAAATGCAGATCGGCTCCGACACGTGGGTGGTGATCCCCGCGTTCAACGAGGCGTCCGTCATCGGGGGCGTCGTCGCGGGAGTCCGCACCTTTTTTCCGCGTGTCCTCGTCGTCGATGACGCGTCAAGTGACGACACCGCTGCCGTCGCCCGCGCCGCGGGTGCCTACACCGCGCGCCATCCGCTCAACCTGGGGCAGGGCGCTGCCCTCCAAACCGGTTTCGAAGCGGCCCTCGCCCGCGGGGCGCGATACGTGGTCACCTTCGATGCCGACGGCCAGCACGACCCCGCCGAGGCGGCCGCCATGGTCGAGCGGGCACGCCGGGAGGACCTCGCGTTCCTCCTCGGCTCTCGTTTCCTGTCGGGTTCCCCGTCATCGGCGGGTAGGGTCAAACGCACCATGCTGCGCCTGGGAGCTGCGGCGGCCCGGCTGCGCACGGGCTTGGATCTCACGGACACACACAACGGGCTGCGCGTCATCCGCGCTGACGCCCTCGCCCACGTGCATCTCACCCACGCACGCATGGCCCACGCCTCGCAGATCGTCTCCCAGCTGGCCGCCTGTGGCCTTCCCGGCGCCGAGCACCCGGTGACGATTTCCTACACGGACTACTCGCGGGCGAAGGGCCAACCTCTACTCAACTCCGTCAACATCGTCGTCGACCTCGCATTGGGGGGACGATGAGCACCTACCTCGCCATCCGCATCCTCCTGCTCCTCGCCCTCGCGCTCACTGCGTGGTGGCTGGTGCGCCCGGTGTCCTCGGCCTCGTCCCTGGCGATGCGCCGCCTCGGCATCGGAGCGGTCGTCGCCGCAGCTATCGTGGCCATCCTCGTGCCCTCGCTGGCCAACACGGCCGCACGCGCAATCGGCGTTGAGCGAGGGGTCAACCTGATCGTCTACGGCCTCGTCATCGCGTTGATCGCGCAGATGGTGACCGGCTATCGACGCGAGGCCCGCGCCGAGGAGCGCATGGCTGCCCTGGCCCGGTCTCTCGCCCTCGCTCACGTCCTTCCCCCCGACGATCCGGGGGATGCAAACACCGAGACGGCCAGCTCACACACCAATACGAGCAGAGTGGAACTCGCCGCTAACGGCCCTGCTTCACCGACAAACACGCCAGATAACGATATGGTTACGAATGATGAGTAACGTGATTCTGCGACCGATCCAGCACTCGGCCGTCAACTACGGACGCTTCGGCCTCCTGCGCGGCGCGCTCGCCGTGCTCCTGGCCGGCGTGCTCTTCGTGGTGTCATCGGCGGGTTTCGTGTACGCCAGTTTGAGCAGCCAGTTCGCCAACCGCGTCGTCAAGATCGACGACTACGCGAGCGACGAACAGAACAAGGCCACCCCGGACTCCTTCGAAGGCCGCGCCGTCAACATCCTCGTGGTCGGCACCGACTCGCGTAACGGTGCCAGCGGCGAGCTGGGCGCGGGCGATGCTGACGATGTTCCCGGCCTGCGCAACGACTCGACGATGGTGATTCACGTCAGCGCGGACCGCTCCCGTGTGCAGATCGTTTCCATCCCCCGCGACACCCTCGTGGACATTCCGGCGTGTAAGCACCGCGATGGCACCACCAGCGAGCCGACCACGGACGACATGTTCAACAACGCGATGGTCTACGGCGCGAACGGTGGCGATGAACCGGAAGACATCGGCCCCGGCATCGCGTGCGTGCGATCGACCGTCGAAAAGCTCTCCGGCATGTCCATCGACGCCTTCATGGTCGTTGATTTTGCGGGCTTTATTAACATGATCGACGCCCTGGGCGGCGTCTGGTTCAACATCCCTGAGCGCATCGACGATGACTCCGCCCAGCTCTACATCGACGCGGGCTGCTGGAAGCTGTCGGGAACGCACGCACTGGCCTACATGCGCTCGCGTAAGGGTCAGGGCGACGGCTCCGATATCTCCCGTATCGGCCGCCAGCAGCAGCTGATTTCCGCGATGCTGCGCGAGCTGCAGGACAAGAACTACGTGACCGATCCCGGCTCGCTCATCAGCTTCCTGCAGGCCGCGATTTCCTCCGTGAACGTGTCCCCCAACCTGGGCAACGCCAGCTCGGACGCGTCCCTCCTCATCAACGTCCTGCAGAACATCGACCGTTCCAACATCCAGTTCGTGACCATGCCGGTCGAGGAGCCCTCCTGGGATCCGAACCGCCGCATCCCCTCCGAGCCGATGGCCCGCAACGTGTGGAACGCCCTGAAGAACGACCAGGCCCTGCCCGTGGGCACGACCTACACGGACGGCAACGGCGCGCAGCTCGTTGTTCCTGATCCGACCGCGACGACGGCCCCTTCGACGCCCACTCCGACGCAGGCGCCGACGACCGACCCCAGCTCGCAGGATTCCTCCACTGATAACACCGAGCAGTCCGCGTCCGTCGCGAATAACACGGCGAACGAAGAAGCCGCCAAGCAGACAGCCGCTACCTGCCCGCCGAAGAACCAATGAGCAATCCTCCTTCGTTTACCCCTGACCCGAAGCGACGCCGCCCCGGATCCGACGACGCTCACGTCGTTGGTGAGGAGGTGCGCGGTGGCGCGCCCACTCCCCCGCCGGAGGCTCTGGCCCCGCAGATGTGGAGGATCTCGGACGACGAGGCCGCGGCGGCTCGCCCGCTGATGCCCCGCACGCTGGATCAGCCGCAGAGGGACTCTCAGTCGATTTTCCCGCGCCGCACCCCGGCCCAGCAGCCGCCGTCGTTCCAGCCGGCCTCGGCCGCCAACCCGCCGTCCTACGCGCCGGGATCCGGCCGTTCGTCGGGCTCGGGCACGTATGCCCCGTCGGGCAACGGCCCTCGTCAGGTGACAATCAATCGTTCCCAGAGCGCTCCCGTAGTGGCACCCGCGCAGGCCTCGCCGGTCGCTCCCACAGCGCCTGCTGCGAAGCCCAGGCGACGCAAGCGCCGCCACCCGATCCTCAAGACCCTGTGCCTGTTTCTGGTTCTCGTCCTCGCATGGGGCGGATTCCTCATGTGGGATGCCAACACGAACATGGGTCGCGTGAGCGCCCTGTCGGGGGCCGCCGATACTCCAGGCACGACCTACCTGCTGGCGGGTTCCGACTCGCGCGCCGACGGCGCCGTCCAGGACGGCTTCAACGAGTCCGAACGCGCCGACTCGATCATGCTCGTCAACGTCGCTCCGAACGGACAGAAGGTCGCGCTGTCGATCCCGCGTGACACCTATGCAGAGATCCCGGGCGTCGGCTGGGACAAGATCAACGCCTCCTACGCCTACGGCGGCCCACAGCTGCTCGTGGAAACCGTGGAGAAGCTGACAGGCCTGACAATCGATCACTTCGTGCAGATCGGCATGGGTGCCGTACCCGACATGGTGGACGCCGTCGACGGGGTCGAGCTGTGCTACGACAACGACGCGGACGACCAGTATTCCGGCCTGAAATGGACCGCGGGCTGCCACACGGTGGACGGCACGACTGCCCTGCAGTTCTCGCGTATGCGCTACCAGGACCCCGAGGGCGATATCGGCCGTACGAAGCGTCAGCGCCAGGTGATTTCAAAGGTCATTTCCTCGGCAGCCTCGCCCTCGACCCTCGTTAATCCCGCGAAGACCCTGCGCGTCGAGCGCGCCGGTTCCAAGTCCTTCACGATCGACGAGGATTCCTCTGTCATGACGGTCGCGTCGCTCGTGTGGGCGCTGCGCGGCGCCTCGTCGAATCAGATGATGGGCGTTCCCCCGATCGAGTCGCTGAACTTCACGACGGACGCCGGGGCCTCTGCCGTCCTGCTGCGTAACACGACAGCGGACGACTTCTTTGCCAAGCTCCGTGCGGGCACACTGACCACAGCCGACCTCAACCAGGTCGACGGGGGCTGACGTAGTCTGTACGGCCCCGCCACAAGGCAACGGATAAGCTCCGGCCTCGTTCCCACTGTCAGGAACGAGGCCGGAGCTTAGTCAGACCTGAAACGTGCTCAGGAGCCGGGGACGGTGATCGGGCGCGGCCCCGCCTGCCAACCTTCCCACGCGGAGGTGAGGATCTCGTCGAGGCCGTTGTTGGCCTTCCAACCCAGGTCCACGCCGATGGACAGCGGGTCGCCGATCAGCTTGGGCGGGTCGCCCGCGCGGCGATCCAGCTCCTCGACCGGGAAGTCCCAGCCGATGACACGGCGCAGGCCGTCGATGATCTCGCGCACGGAGGTGCCCAGGCCGGTGCCCACGTTGTAGGTGTGGTGGTCGGGCTGGCGCCCCTCGGCGAGCACGTCCAGGGCGGCGATGTGGGCCTCGGCCAGATCCAGGACGTGGATGTAGTCGCGCACGCAGGTGCCGTCCGGGGTGTCGTAGTCGGTGCCGAAGATCTTGGCGCTCTCGCCGCGCTCAATGCGGTCGAGGACCATGGGGATCAGGTTCATGATGGCCGGATCGGCCAGGTCGGGCCAGCCGGCGCCCGCGACGTTGAAGTAGCGCAGGCCGATCCACTTCAGGTCCCAGGCGCGCTCGCAGTCGGCCATCATCCACTCGCCGATCAGCTTGGTCTCGCCGTAGGGGTTGATGGGGTGTCCGGCCATGTCCTCGGTGACGACCTCGGCGGTAGGAATACCGTAGACGGCGGCCGAGGAGGAGAAGATCATCTGGTCAACGCCAGCGTCCTCCATGGCGGCCAGCACGTTGGCCATGCCGCCGATGTTCTGCTGGTAGTACCAGGCGGGGCGCGCGACGGACTCGCCGACCTGCTTGCGGGCGGAGAAGTGGATGACGGCCGTGACGTCCTCGTCCACCATGAGGTTGGAGAGAACGGAACGGGCTTCATCGGTAGCGACATCGAGGCGAACCAGGGGCGTGTCCCCGATCCTGGCCGCGTTGGAGGTGGACAGGTCGTCGACGACGACGACGCGATCCCCGCGCTGACGCAGGAGGCGAACAACGTGTGCGCCGATGTAGCCGGCGCCGCCACAAACGAGAATGCTCATGGCTTCAGGATACGACGCGCCGCCCCCTCGCGGCTACCCGCGCGGGGCTTGTGTTGTGCGGCCTCAGCGCGCTTGGGAGACGCGCTGGGCGAGGGCCGCCCCCTTTGCGCTGGCCACGTCGCGAAGGTCCTTCTGGAAGTCGCGCATCGAGGCACGCAGGGTCTCGGCCCGCTCCCCCTCGCCGGCTCCGAGGATCCGGGCGGCCAGCAGTCCCGCGTTGCGCGCGCCTGCGATGGACACGGTCGCGACGGGCACGCCCGCAGGCATCTGGACAATGGAGTGCAGAGAGTCGACACCGTCGAGGTGCTTGAGGGGCACGGGCACGCCGATGACAGGCAGTTCGGTGAGTGCGGCGAGCATGCCGGGCAGGTGGGCTGCTCCCCCGGCTCCCGCAATGATGACGCGCAAGCCGCGCTCCGAGGCGGATCGGCCGTATGCGACCATGTCCTCGGGCATGCGGTGGGCTGAGACGACGCCAACCTCGCAGGCGATGCCGAATTCGGCGAGGGCACCGACGGCCGCTTCCATGGTGGGCCAATCGGAGTCGGAGCCCATGACGACGCCGACGAGCGGGTTGTCGCCGGTGGCGGTCAGCTGGATGTCGAGCTTGGTGGTCATGGGCGGTCCTTTCGGGAGGGAACGAGGCCGGGGCACCTGGTCCCTCGGCCGCGGACAGTTGGGGGGTTAGTCGGTGGGGACCTCGCCCTTCAGGGCGCTGACGGCTGCCCGTGCTCGTTCAAGAGCGAGGGCGGGATCTGCGTTGACGACGGTGACGTGGCCGAGCTTGCGGCCCGGGCGCACCTCCTTGCCGTAGAGGTGAACCTTCGCACCCGCTCCCCCGGCCGCGAAGGCCTCCACGAGGGCGCGCGCGGGCTGGGTGTGGGAGGAGCCGAGCAGGTTGACCATGACTGCATGCGTGCCCGGAGCGCGCAGCTGCGTGGAGCCCAGCGGCAGGTCGAGGACAGCACGCAGGTGCTGCTCAAATTGGCTTGTGACGGCCCCATCGATGGTCCAGTGTCCCGTGTTGTGGGGGCGCATGGCGAGCTCGTTGACGAGGACACGTTCGTCCGCGCCCTCTCCAACGACGAACATTTCCACGGCGAGGACGCCGGTGACCCCCAGCTCGGCGGCGATGCGCTCGCCAATGCGGCGTGCCTCGGCGGCAGTCTCGGGCCGGATTCCGACAGCTGGCGCGGTAACCTCGGCGCACACGCCGTCGATCTGCACGGTGGAGGCGACGGGCCACGAGGCGATCTCACCCGAGGGGGTACGCGCGAGGAGGGCCGCCACCTCGCCGGTGAAGGGAACCAGGGCCTCGGCTAGCAGGGGACCGTTGCCCCACCAGGAGGATACGTCTGCGGGGCTGTGGGCGATCGTTACGCCGTGCCCGTCGTATCCGCCGCGCGGGGTCTTGACGATGAGGGGCCATCCGATCGTGGCGCCAAATTCCGCCAGCTGGGCCTCATCCTCGACGCGCGCCCACGCAGGGCACGGGATCCCCATGTGGGTGAGGCGTTCGCGCATGGCCAGTTTGTCCTGCGCGTACAGGAGGGCGCTGGCCGGGGGCTGAACGGAGACGAGGCGGGCCGCCTCCTCCATCGTGGGGGCCGGGATGTGCTCGTGCTCGAAGGTAAGGACGTCCGCGCCGTCGATGAGCGCGCGCACCGCATCCAGGTCGGCGGGCTCGCCTACCGCCTTGTCGACGGTTACCTGACCGGTCGAGCCGTCCGATGCCTCGACGAGGGCCCGAAGATTGATTCCGAGCGCGACCGCGCTCTCCTGCATCATGCGTGCGAGCTGTCCGCCGCCGATGACGGCAACGGTGGGAGGGGTCAGCATCTCGTGTTCCACGCCTTTCAATGTACTCCGCTGCTAGAAGCGCCGCGAGCGGCGTCCCATGGACATGAGGGGGCCTTCGGGCATCACGCGATCAGGATCGAGGGACGCGGGGATCGCGGCGACCGAGACGGTAAAGACCGGCGGCCTATTCGTCTTCAGCTCGAGACGCCCGCCCATCGCCTGCGCCAGGTCGTGGGCCAGGGCCAGACCGATACCCGTCGATCCGTGCCCGGAGACGCCCTTTTGGAAGATGTCGGGGGCCAGGGACTCGTCGATGCCCTCGCCTTCGTCGCTCACCTCAATGACGACGCCACGCTTGGAGGTGCCCGCATGCGCCCACACGCGCGTGGTCCCGCCGCCGTAGCGCAGCGAGTTTTCGATGAGGGTCGCCAGGACCTGCCCGAGCTTTCCAGCGTCGGCCAGGATCGGACGCTCGGCCTCGTCGAGGAAAACGAGGGGACGTCCCGCCGCCTCGAATTGGTCCTCCCATTCCTCGCGCGCAGTGTTGAAGACCTCGAGAATGTGAATGGCCTCGGTCTGGCTGGTCTGGCGCTTGGAAACGTCGAGCAACTCCGTGACAACGTTCGTCATGCGCTCCACCTGTTCGAGGCAGGTGCGGGCTTCGGCGCGCACCTCATCCTCAGTGGAGATGAGTTCGATTTCCTCCAGGCGCATGGACAGGGCGGTCAGCGGCGTGCGCAGCTGGTGGGAGGCGTCGGCGGCCGCCTGTCGCTCGGCTGCGAGTCTGCCAGCCATGCGTTCGCCGGTGCGCGCGAGTTCCTCGGAGACCAGGTCGATCTCTTCGATGCCGGACTTCTCCACGCGGGCGCGCACGCCACCCGAGCCGATCTGCTCGGCCTGGGCGGCCAGGTAGATGAGCGGGGCCGACAGCTCACGGGACAGGGAGCGCGCGAGCAACCAGCCGATCACCATGGAAGCGACCATGCCCCCGCCGAACAGCGCGCACGTCCACGCGATGCGGTTCAGGGCGTTCGACGCCGACGCTGTGAGCTGGACGGAAACGCCGCTCGGAGACGAGGCCAGGGCGGTCATGGTTCGCCCGGGGAACACCTTGCTGTTGGTGACGAGGTTGGCCTCAGGAACCTTAATGCGGTAGCTGAGTTCGTCGCCGCGACTGTTCACTTGATCCGCCACGAGCGACGCCAGGGTTGCGGGGTCATTCCCCTCCCCCACGGCGCGCCTACGCTCAATGTTTTGGAGGATGAGCTGTGCCTGCACATCAAGGTTGTGCTGTTCGGACGACCAGATGGACACCGACGCGAAGAAGGCACCGGGCAGGCCCATCAGCACGCACACGACGGCAACGATGGAGACGATCATCCTCACCGCGCGAGTGCGCATGGCGGGCCTCCCTCAGCGACGCGCTCAGCGCGCGTTCTCGAAGCGGAATCCCATCCCGCGCACAGTCGTGATGTAGTGCGGGTCGGTCGCGTCGTCACCGAGCTTGCGGCGCAGCCACGACACGTGCATGTCGAGAGTCTTCGTGGAGCCGGTCGGATCCGAACCCCACACCTCGCGCATGAGGGTGTCGCGCGCAACGACGGAACCGGCCTCGCGCAGGAGCACGCGCAGCAGGTCGAATTCCTTGGCAGTCAGGCTCAGCTCGACGTCGCCCACGAAGGCGCGATGCGCGGCCACATCCATGCGGATGTCCTGAGCGCGCAGCTCACCCTCGGCAGGTTCGGCAGCCTGGCGACGCAGGAGCGCCCGCACGCGAGCGAGGAGCTCTGCGAGGCGGAAAGGCTTCGTCACATAGTCATCTGCACCCGCGTCCAAGCCGACGACCATGTCGACTTCGTCCGTGCGCGCAGTGAGGATCAGAATCGGGACTCGATTGCCGGAGGATCGGATCTCGCGGGCGACATCCAGGCCGTCCATGTCGGGCAAGCCGAGGTCCAGGACGACCAGGTCAACGCCGCGAACATCCGCGAGGGCTTCAGCGCCCGTCGCGTGTGAGCGCACGTCGTAGCCCTCCCTGCCCAATGCGCGGGCGAGGGGCTCAGAGATGGCCGGATCGTCTTCAACGAGGAGAACTGTAGTCACGCTTACATCTTAGCAATTCTGAACCAAAACTTGCACCTTTCTTGACCCGTTATGCGGGCTGATCAGGCACTCGTTCACACTGCGAGATGAACGTTATTTGACAACGCTTGAGAGCAGGTACGGCGAGACAGGACCAAAACCGCGCAAGTCCGCGGTCGGGAACTCTTCAAGCTCGTACCCGTCGCCAACCTCGCCGGCGGCGATCGCAGCAGCCGTGGTCGGATCGGTGAGGATCTTGCCCACCGGAGCGATGTCCACGAGGCGAGACGCGAGGTTCACGGTGGGCCCGAAAACGTCACCCGACCGCGAGAAAACATCTCCGCGCACGAAGGACGCTCGCACAGGCAGCATCTCATCGTCAGCATTCAGCCTCTCGATGAGGGCTGTGGCCACGCGCAGGCCGGTCGGCAGGTCATCGGCGATATAGAGGACGGCGTCACCGATCATCTTGACGACGCGACCACCCTCCTCGATGACGGCGTTACGGCTCTCCTCCTCGAATCGCTCAATGAGGCCCACGAGGGCATCACCGAGGATCGTCGAGGAAGACGTATAGGACACCATGTCGACGAAGCCGAGGCAGCGGTTGAGAGGGAAGCGGTTATGCCGCTCCTCATGCCCTCGCTGGGACACCTCGCGGTCGAAACGGGACAGGGTTGCCTCGAGCTGACGCCGCCAGGCGTATGTGAACATCTCCTGAAAGACGTCGACATACTCGCGCATATGATCCAGCACATACATGCGGGCCGTCGTGTCGTCAAGCATCAGACGACGCATCGAATCCTCGACCAGCGCCTCGAACTGCCACAGGGCCAGGCGATCGGCCAGGTGAGCGTTGGCGCGCAGAAGAGAGCGTGAGGTAGCCGTGTCAATGCCACCGGATTCGACGAGGTCGTGCCAGCGGCTGAAAACTTCCAGATCACGCTGAGAGAAAACCTTGCCGTCCGCGGTGGGAGCCTGGAAGCCGAGGGCAATCCAAAAACGGAAGACGCGTTCGATAGGCGTATTCGTCATCTCCGCGAGATCGCGGGCCGAATACGTCAGATGACCTCCGAGTAGCTGAGGAACGTAGCTTGTTGCGGTCAGGTCATCAGGAGTTGCAGGGGACGAAGCCGCGTGCTCATCCATCGCAAATCCCTCCTCTTTGGGCTGACTCAACACCACATCAGCGGGTAACGGTATATCAGATCACTTTTCAAAGTCACATCGAGATTGTGACCTCGTACGTAGACAATTGTAGTAGTCTGATGAGTTTTTCACCAGCGTTTTGCACGTTTACCTGCGAAAACCCGCCGTCTTGCAATAAATTTCAGTTTGTCTCCACGCTTCTCGCGCGATGGTCCACAATGTCCCTATGCGCCTTGTTCTCGCCTCCGCTTCCCCCGCACGCCGCGCAACGCTCATTGCGGCGGGCATCACACCGATCGTCCAGGTTTCCACCGTCGACGAGGACGCCGTCCTCGCCGCGCTGCCAGGCGGACGCGCTTTCTCGGGCGGCACGACCACCCCGGCGGACGAAGTCGCAGCGCTCGCCGCGGCCAAGTGCACCGACGTCTGCGAGGCCCTGAGTGCACCCGACACCAACGCCGAACTGCCCGAGGGCGAGGCTGTCCTCGTCGTGGGCTGCGACTCCATGCTCGAGATCGACGGCCAGATGCTCGGCAAGCCCCACACGCCCGACGTGGCCCGCGAGCGCATCCGCGCCATGCGCCGAACAACCGCCACCCTATGGACGGGCCACTCGGCCGCGATCCTAGCCCCGGCCTCGTCCAACGATGGAACGGCACACGAACGCACGATCAGCGCGACCGTCACCCGCTCCGCCTCGACCCAGGTCCACTTCGGGGACATCTCGGATGCCGAGATCGACGCGTACGTCGCTACCGGAGAGCCTCTGCACGTCGCGGGGTCCTTCACGGTAGACGGACTGGGCGGCCCCTTCATCGAGGGTGTGACTGGCGATTATCACTCGGTCGTCGGCATCTCTTTGCCGCTGCTGCGTTCCATGGCTACCGAGCTCGGGGTGTTCTGGCCGGACCTGTGGGATGCGCCGCGCCCCTGAGTTTCGGTGCCAATCACCCGACTGTCGCGCCGTACTGTAGGGGCATGGACAACAGCACCGCATGGGGCATCGGCCTCGCAACGATCACTCTGGACGGAACAACGCTCGACACGTGGTACCCGGCCACGCACCTGGGCGAGCCCGGGACCGACGAGGAGCTGGCGACCTCGCTGTCCGTGCTGGAGCGCGTCGATGACGCGCGCCGCGTGCGCACCGTCGTCGTGACCACGACGATTGACCTGCAGGAAGCCCCCGCTTCGACGGAGGACGCCTACCTGCGTCTGCACCTGCTCTCCCACCGCCTGGTTCAGCCCAACACGATCAACCTGGACGGCATCTTCGCCGTGCTGCCCAACGTCGTGTGGACGGATGCCGGCCCGTGCGCCGTTGCCGACTTCGAGGCCACCCGCCTGCGCCTGCGCGCTCGCGACGGCCACCCCGTCACCGTGCAGGGCGTCGACAAGTTCCCGCCGATGGTCAACTACGTGCTGCCCTCCGGCGTTCGTATCGCCGACGGCACGCGCGTGCGCCTGGGCGCTTACCTCTCCGAGGGTACGACCGTCATGCACGCCGGCTTCGTCAACTTCAACGCGGGTACGCTGGGCCGCTCGATGGTCGAGGGCCGTGTCTCTCAGGGCGTCGTCATCGGCGACGGTTCGGACGTGGGCGGCGGCGCCTCCACGATGGGCACCCTCTCGGGCGGCGGCAAGCAGCGCGTGCGTCTGGGCGAGCGCTGCCTGCTGGGCGCGAACTCGGGCCTGGGAATCGCGCTCGGCGAC
>JAHACW010000031.1 GCA_018375675.1 Actinomyces sp.
TCCTCGACTTCGCCTGCTGGGCGGCCGGCCTCGTCCCCGTGCCCATCTACGAGACCAGCTCCATCGACCAGGTCGCCCACGTCCTCGTCGACGCGGACGTCCACCTCATCATCACCGAGACCGTGTCCATGGCAGAAATCGTGCGTGCCGCCGCCGAACGAGAAAACCGCGACAACACGCACGTCCTCTCCCTGGATTCAGAGGCCATCGAGACCCTCATCGCGGACGGCTCGGCCACCCCGCGCGAGCGCGTTCTCGCCCGCTCCGAAGCCCTCACGAAGGATGACATCGCCACCATCGTCTACACGTCAGGCACGACGGGCACGCCCAAGGGCACGGTCCTGAGCCACGAGAACTTCACGAACCTGTGCCTCAACGCCCACGCGTGGATGCCGGAGATCGCGGCGGGCAAGAACTCGCGCCTGCTCCTCTTCCTGCCCCTCGCCCACGTATTCGCGCGCTTCCTGCAGGTCTTCCAGATCAGCGGCAACGGCGTCCTCGGCCACGCCTCGAACATCAAGAACCTGCTCAACGACCTGGCGTCGTTCAAGCCGAGCTACCTCCTCGTCGTCCCGCGTGTCCTGGAGAAGATCTACAACTCGGCGGACACAAAGGCATCCGGCCCCAAGCGCAAGATCTTCCGCTGGGCGGCCAAGGTCGCGATCGCCTACTCCCAGGCCCTGGACACCGAAGAGGGCCCGTCGGCGTCGCTGAAGGCCCAGCACGCGCTGGCGGACAAGCTCGTCTACCAGCAGATCATCCGCCTGGTGGGCGGCAACGCGGACTACATCGTGTCGGGCGGCGCACCCCTGGCCCCCTGGCTCGCGCACTTCTACCGCGGCGTCGGCATCCCCGTCCTGGAGGGCTACGGCCTGACCGAGACGGTCGGCCCGGTCTCCGTCAACACGCCTCGCCTGTCCAAGATCGGCACCGTGGGCCCGGCCCTGCCGCCCATGTCCTTCAAGATCAGCGACGAGGGCGAGATCCTGCTCAAGGGCTCGAGCGTCTTCCAGCGCTACCACAACGACCCCGAGTCCACCGCCGCCTGCTTCACCGAAGACGGCTGGTTCCGCACGGGCGACCTGGGTTCCCTGGACCGCGACGGCTACGTGTCCATCACGGGCCGCGCGAAAGAGATCATCGTGACGGCGGGCGGCAAGAACGTCGCCCCGGCCGCCCTCGAAAATCCGATGCGCTCCCACCCGCTCATCTCCCAGGTCCTGGTCGTGGGCGACCAGCGCCCCTTCATCGCCGCGCTCATCACACTGGACGCGGAGATGCTGCCCGATTGGCTCGCCGCGCACTCGCTGCCCCCGATGAGCGTGGCGGAGGCGGCCACGAACGTCGAGGTCCTGGCCTCGCTGGAGAAGGCGGTGGCCTCGGCGAACGAGCACGTCTCGCGCGCCGAATCGATCCGCAAGATCAAGGTCCTCACGACCGACTTCACGGAGGCGAACGGCCTGCTCACGCCCTCGCTGAAGGTCAAGCGCCTGGAGGCCACGCGCCGCCTCGCGCCCGTCATCGACGAGATCTACGGCGGTCCCGTGCAGAACTGACGCGCCCATGAACGAGGCCGTGGCCGGCTCGCGCTCCCCCGCTCGGTGTCGGGGTTGGCGAGCCGGCCACGGCTTTTGTGGGCGGGAAACCTACTGCGAGGCGAGCGCCGCTGTGGGCGGCGTACGGGCCGCTCGGATCGCGGGGTAGAGCCCGGCGACGGCGCCGATGAGGAGAGTCGCGCCGAGGCCTGCGGCGATCACCCACCAGTGCAGGGTGGGCGGCCAGCCGTACGCGTAACACATGCCCCAGGTGACGCCGGCGCCGATGAGGCATCCGGCGAGTCCTCCGAGGAAGGACAGGAGCAGGGCTTCGGCCAGGAACTGCACGGTGATGTGTCCCCTCTTCGCGCCCAGAGACCGGCGCAGGCCGATCTCCTTGCGGCGTTCCAGGACGGAGATGATCATCGTGTTGGCCACGCCGATGCCGCCGACGAGCAGGGCGATCGATCCGACACCGGCGAGCAGCGTCGTGAGCGTCTGGTCGGCCGCGTTCTGAGCGGCCAGCGCGTCGGAGGGACGCGAGACCTTCAGGCCGGTGGCACCCTGCGGAGCGAGCGTGGGTCCGAGGAGCTCGCGGACGTTCTCCACCTGATCCTCGCTGGAGCGCTCGTAGATCGTCGTGGGCGTCTTGCCCGCGTCGAAGTACGTGCCCGCGGCGGGCACACCGATGAGCGCGGCGTTATCGAGTTCCTCGGCCAGGGGCGCTGGATCCATGATGCCCAGGACGGTAAACGTCATGCCACCCAACCACACCTGGGTGCCCGGCTCGACGACGCCGAGCAGCTGCGCGGCCTTCGAGCCCAGGACGACGCCCGGGTACTTCGCGGTGGCGTCGTTGAGCCACGCGCCCTTCTTCATGGTCCCTGAGACGACCTTCAGGAGATTCGTGTCGGCTGCCATCGTGATGATGCCGCCGGTCGCGTTCGGGTCGGACAGTCGCGAGCGGTACACGGAGACGCCGCTCAGCGTCGACGTCGAGGCCGCGTCGGTGACGCCCGGGATCATGAGGGTGCGCCCCACGGAGTCCTCGGGCAGGATGAGGTCCGTTCCCGACAGGTCCGCGCCGCTGCGCGCGGTCAGCATGTTGGTGCCGAGCGCCCGCAGCTGTTCTTGCAGGCGGGCCTGCGAGGATGCGGAGACGCCGACGACGCCAACCATGGCCGCAATGCCGATCGCGATGCCCAGGGCCGAGAGGACGGCGCGCATGGGTCGGGCCCGCAGGCCCGTCAGGCCAAGACGAGCGACGTCCGAGAGACGCAGCGCGGAGCGGCCGGTACCCGTATTCTTCTTACTCGCCATGGTCACCTCCCGGGTGTGCGGAGTCGGAAACGATTTCGCCATCGCGGATGGCGATCTGCCTGGGCAGCGATGCCGCCAGGTCATTGTCATGGGTGATCACGATGATGGTGGTGCCGGCCTCGTTGAGCTCGCGCAGGAGGGCGACGATGGACGCACCCGAGCGCGAGTCAAGGTTGCCGGTGGGTTCGTCGGCCAGCAGCAGGGCCGGGTGCCCGATGATGGCACGAGCGATCGCAACGCGCTGGCGTTCGCCGCCCGACATCTGGTGGGGCTTGTGATCCATGCGGTGCCCGAGGCCCACGCGGGTCAGGGCCTCACGCGCGGCCTCGCGGCGCTTGGCGCGCGGCACGCCCCGGTAGAGCAGTCCGTCCGCGACGTTGTCGAGGGCGGAGACGCCGGCCGTCAGGTGGAACTGCTGGAACACGAATCCGATCAGCGAGGAGCGCACGCCGGACAGCTCGGTGTCGCGCAGGGAGGACACGTCCGTCCCGTTGATGCACACGCTGCCCGAGGTGGGCCGATCAAGCGTTCCAATGAGGTTGAGTAGGGTCGATTTTCCGGAGCCGGACGGCCCGACGATGGCGACAAATTCGCCCTCGTCGACGGCCAGGGACACTCCGTTACAGGCGTGCACGGGCGGGCTGCCGAAGGACCGGTGCACATCGGTCAGTTGCAGGATGTGGCTCATCGGTTGGGCACCACCACGCGCTGGCCTTCGGCGATCTCGTCGCCGCTCACTTCGACGCGGTCTCCCGCGAACAGGCCGACGGTGACGGGAACCCGGCGAATCTCGCCCTTCTCATCCACGACCTCGACGCCGAACTGGTCGGTGCTCAGGGCCACGAGCGCGCCGAGGGGCACGGACAGCACGCCGGTGCGGGTCTCGGAGGTCAGGCCCAGGGAGACCGAGGCCTCCTGGAGCCCTTCGAGGGCGGAGGTGTCATCGGGGGTGACGGTGATCGGAATGATCCGTTCCTTGGTCGTCTCCTTGGAGCCTTCCTCGCCGGCCTTCTCACGCGGCGGCTCGACCGAGGTAATGGTTCCGGTCGTCGTCGTAGCCGAGCCGGGCAGGCGCACGGTCACAGAGTTTCCGACGACGCCGAGGGCCTGGTCGGAGAGCTTGAGGTTCGCGGAGATGACCTGACGCGAGGACGAGGCCGTGAACAGTTCCGTCTCCATCGTCGCGTTGTCGCCAACGCGGGCTTTGAGCGCACCGATGCGCAGGTCCTCGGGGGCAAAGAGGACGGTGCCCAGCGGCAGCGAGCCGCTCTGGGGCAGGGTGAGGGCCTTCTGCCACTTCTTGATCGCCGCGATCGTGTTCCAGTCGAAGTGGGCGTTGGGGGTGGCCTCGAAGTAGCCGAGCTCGGACAGCGCGGTCTCCAGCTGGGTGACGTCCTCGCCGTCGCTCATGCCCTCCTCGAACGCGCGCCAGGCGGGGGTAGAGCCGTGGAGCAGGTAGGTGTTGTTGCCGGCGACCGTGTACACGTGCGATCCCTGAGTGAGGGACGTGCCGGGCGTGGGCAGGGCGGTGACGACGCCTTCGAAGGCGCTCTTGAGGGTGTAGGAGTCGGCGTAGTGGAGGGTTCCCTGGACGGTGGTCTCCCCCACCAGGTCACCCTTCGTGACGGTCGCCGTCGCGCCGTCAAAGGACTGGGGGGCTTGGGCGTCGGCGTTGGTGCCCGAGCAGGCGGACAGGGTCAGCGCGCCGATCGCCAGGATCGCGAGCGCCGCGGGGCGTGGGGTTCGCGGACGCTTCACTTGGCGGCCCCTGACTGCTGGAAGCACTTGTTGAGCACGTCCTCGGGGATGTCCTTGACACTGATGCCTTCGCCGGCCTGCGGGTCCTTGACGTCGTATCCGGCCTCACGCAGGCACTGCGCTGCCTTGACCATGGCCTCGCGCGCGGCGGGGTCGTTCGCGACGTTGTCCTCGCCGGTCATGCCGGAAACCTTCATCATGCATTCGTTGAGGGCGTTGTTGAACGCGTCGGAGGTGTCCTTCAAGTTGTCGGGCGTCAGACCCGTGTCGGGCACGTCGAAGCCCTTCTCGCGCATGCACTGAGCGAACACCAGGTTGGGGTCGTTGCTGGCAGCGTTGGTGGCCGCCGCGCTTGGGCTCTTGGTGCTGGACGCGGACGAGCTGGACGATCCGGTCGATCCGCATGCGCTGAGGGCCGCCGCCACGGTGATGGCGATGACGGCAAGGGCGCGCGTCTGTGCGCGATTCTTCATCGAAAACTCCTTGAGGACTGCTTATCGGCAATGGTTCTCACTGCCTGTATAGATTACAGTCCACAACCCTGAAAGCTACCTGAAAACTATCGGGGAGCCTGCGCAGAATTTCATCAGACAACCCTGAGAGTTCACGAGGCCGGGGCTTGCCCCACCCTCAGCGCGCAGTTTAGAGGCACGAACCCTCATCGTACTCGGCCTTGATGTCCTCGTGGTGGCGGATGACCTCGCGGACCATGAAGCCCAGGAACTTCTCAGCAAAATCGGGGTCGAGGCCGGAGGACGCCGCCAGAGTACGCAGGCGCTCTACCTGGCGAGCCTCGCGATCCGGGTCGGCGGGAGGGAGGTCCAGGCGCGCCTTGATGTGCCCGACGCGCTGGGTGCAGCGGAAACGCTCGGCGAGGATGTGGACGAGGGCAGCGTCGATGTTGTCGATCGTTGCGCGAGCCTCCGCCAGCTCGGAGGGAATGCCGCTCACGCCCGCATCCGCCGAAGCGGCCACCGAGGCCTCGTCACGCTGTGCCATTGTTCCTCCCCTAAGGTCCCAACTGACCTCAGTGTAGCGGGCGGACTCAGGCGCTGCGCTTGCCTTCCGAGGAGCGTTCCGGGTAGAGCTCAGCGGGGCCAACGCCCTCGACGAGGTCGCGAGTAATGACCACGCGGGCGACGTCATCGCGGCTGGGCAGGTCGAACATGAGATCCGACAGGGTCTGTTCCATGATCGAGGACAGGCCGCGGGCACCCGTCTTGCGCTCGTTGGCACGCGCCGCGATGGCCAGGAGCGCCTCGTGCGTGAACTCCAGGTCCATGCCGTCCAGCTCGAAGAGGTGCTGGTACTGGCGCACGAGCGAGTTCGACGGCTCGGTGAGGACGCGCACGAGGTCCTCCTCCGTGAGCTCCTTCGTGGAGGTCAGGATGGGCAGGCGGCCGATGAACTCGGGGATCATGCCGAACTTGTGCAGGTCCTCTGCGGACACGGCCTCGTAGAGGTCTCCCATCTCGGAGGTGCTCTTCAGCTCGGAGCCGAAGCCCGTCGAGCGGCGGCCCAGGCGGCCCTTCACGATGTCCTCGATGCCTGCGAAGGCGCCGGCAGCGATGAAGAGGATGCCGGAGGTGTCGATCTCCAGGAACTGCTGGTGGGGGTGCTTACGTCCGCCCGTGGGAGGCACGGAGGCGACCGTGCCCTCGATGATCTTCAGGAGGGCCTGCTGCACGCCCTCGCCCGACACGTCGCGGGTAATGGAAGCGTTCTCCGCCTTGCGGCCGATCTTGTCGATCTCGTCGACGTAGATAATGCCCTTCTCGGCCTTCTTGATGTCGCCGTCGGCCTCCTGGATGAGGCGCAGGAGAATGTTCTCCACGTCCTCACCCACGTAACCAGCCTCGGTCAGGGCGGTCGCGTCCACGATCGCGAAGGGCACGTCGAGGAGGCGGGCGAGGCAGCGCGCCAGGTGCGTCTTACCCGTGCCCGTGGGGCCCAGCAGGAGGATGTTGGACTTCGTGCCCAGCATGTCCTCGGCATTGCCGGCCTCGCGCGAGCGCACGCGCTTGTAGTGGTTGTACACGGCCACCGACAGGGCGCGCTTGGCGCGGTCCTGGCCGATCACCCACGTGTTCAAGAATTCGTTGATTTCGCGCGGCTTTGGCAGCGGCGTCGTCGACGAGGAGGGCTGCTGTGAACCGAGTTCCTCCTCGATGATCTCGTTGCACAGCTCAATGCACTCGTCGCAGATATATGCGCCGGAGCCACCGATGAGCTTACGCACCTGCTTCTGGCTCTTCCCACAGAAAGAGCACTTGAGCAGTTCCGCGCCATCAGTCAGACGAGCCACGAGACCTCCAAGGTGTTGAACGTTTTGCCGTTCGGTCGGATGTGCTTTCGCACTTACTAGCAAATAACGTAGTGCACGCGAGGTATATTCCCGCGTAGCCACGCCTATTGTTATGAAAAGTTCACCCGTAGCCGACAATTGTCAGCGCGACAACCGTCTGACCAGGCAAATAGCAACGAGGCCGTGGCACCCCACACGCATCAGCGCGGGAAGGCCACGGCCTCGTCAGTGACGAAAAGGCGTCACAGAGCCTTACGAGACTCCAGCACCTGGTCGATCAGGCCGTACTCAGCGGCCTGCGGGGCGGTGAGGATCTTGTCGCGCTCGATGTCGCGGCGCACCTGCTCCACCGGCTTGCCCGAGTGCTTCGAGATGGTGTCCTCGAGCCACACGCGCATGCGGTCGATCTCGTCGGCGACGATCTGGATGTCCGAGGCCTGCCCCTGCATGCCCTCCATCGCCGGCTGGTGGATGAGGACGCGGGCGTTGGGCAGCGCCAGGCGCTTGCCGGGCGAGCCTGCGGCCAGCAGCACGGCAGCGGCCGAGGCCGCCTGACCCAGGCACACCGTCTGGATCTGCGGCTTGATGTACTGCATCGTGTCGTAGATGGCGGTCAGCGCCGTGAAGGAGCCACCGGGCGAGTTGATGTACATGGTGATCAGCGAATCAGGATCCTGGGACTCCAGGACCAGCAGCTGCGCCATGACGTCGTCCGCGCTGGCGTCGTCCACCTGCACGCCCAGGAACACGATGCGATCTTCGAACAGCTTCGTGTAGGGGTTCTGGCGGCGGAAACCGTAGGCCGTGCGCTCCTCGAAGTCGGGCAGCACGTAGCGGGCCTGCGGCATCTGGCGGGCGACCGCCTCAAAGTAGGGCTGGGTGCTCATCAGTTCTCTCCTCGCGTTCCGATCTCCTGCGGGGTGTCGATCACGCGGTCGACGAAGCCGTACTCGAGGGCTTCCTGCGCCGTGAACCAGTGGTCGCGATCGCCGTCGGCCTCCACCTGCTCGACGGTCTTACCCGTGCGAGACGCGGTGATGGCAGCGAGTTCCTTCTTCATGCCCAGGATCAGGTCCGCGTTAATGCGAATCTCCGTCGCGGAGCCGCCGGCTCCGCCCAGGGGCTGGTGCAGCAGAACGCGGGTGTGGGGCGTGATGTAGCGCTTGCCGGGGGCACCCGCGGTGAGCAGGAACTGGCCCATCGACGCGGCCAGGCCCATGCCGACCGTCACGACGTCCGGCTTGATGTACTGCATCGTGTCGTAGATGGCCATGCCGGCCGTCACCGAGCCGCCAGGCGAGTTGATGTACAGGTAGATGTCGCGGTCCGGATCCTCGGCCGCGAGCAGCAGCAGCTGCGCGCAGATCGCGTTCGCATTCTCATCGCGAACCTCGCCACCCAGCCAAATGATGCGCTCCTTGAGCAGGCGCTGGTAGACCGAGTCGCCCAGTCCCAGCTGCGAGCCTTCGCCGGCAGCCCCGGTATTGTGCACGCTCACGCGTACCTCCTCGTCTGTTCGCGGGCCCAGTCGGCCCCATTGGTGTCAACCGTACCCGCTGTGCGCCCGCTCGTGCGCGCGCCGGGCCGTCGTTTCGCTGTCGGCACATGCACTGAGGGGGCGAGGCTTGAAGCCCCACCCCCTCAGCTGAGAGTTAGTCACTCGTCAGCGGGTATGCCCGCCGCGGTTCACTCCTGCTCGTCGGCAACCTCAGTGATGATCTCCGCGCCCTCTTCGGTGGCGGGATCGGTGCCGAAGAACTTGCTCAGGTCGACGTCGGCGCCGTTGGTGTCCTTGACGGTGACGACCTTGAGGGCCTCGATGAGGGCCTTGGAGCGACCCAGGTCGGCCACGACGTTGGCCATCTGCTGGGAGGAGGAGAACAGCTGGTTGATGTCGATGCCGAAGTTCTGCGACATCTGGATCGCGTAGTCGATCAGCTCCTGCTGGGAGACCTGCACGTCGAACTTCTTGGCCAGCGCCTCGGAGAGCAGCTCGGTGCGGATTTCCTTCTCGACGGCCTCGCGGGCTTCCTTCTTGGCCTTGGGCTTGGCATCCTCGCCGACGCGATGCTCGACCTGGTGGTCGACCGCGGACTCGGGCAGGACGATCTCGACCTTGTCCAGGAGGAGGTCAATGAGGGCATCGCGCGCGGCGAGGGCCTGCTGGGACTCCTTGGACTGGGCGGCCTGCTTCTTCAGGTCTTCCTTGAGCTCGTCGATGGTGTCGAACTCGGAGACCATCTGAGCGAAGTCGTCGTCAGCCTTGGGCAGCTCGCGGGTCTTCATGGCCTTGATGGTGATGGTCACCTCGGCCTCTTCGCCCTCGTGCTCGCCACCCTTCAGCTTGGAGGTGAAGGTGACCTCTTCGCCGGCCTTGGTGCCGCGCAGGGCGGTGTCCTGGCCGTCGAGCATGGAGCCGGAGCCGATCTCGTAGGAGACGTCGGAGGCGGAGTCAACCTGCTTGCCGTCGATGGTGGCGACCAGGTCGATGGTCGCGAAGTCGCCGGTCTTGGCCTTGCGGTTGATGGTCTTGAGGGTGGCGAAGCGGCCGCGCAGGTCCTCGAGTTCCTTCTCGACGTCCTCTTCGGTGACCTCGGTGGGCTCGACCTCGACGACGAGCTTCTCGTCGATCTCGGGCAGCTCGAAGGCGGGGACGACGTCAACCTCGGCGGTGAAGACGAGCTGGCCACCCTGGGCGCCGGTCACGTTGGGGATCTCGGTGACGTCGACGGTGGGCTGAGCCATGGGGCGCAGGTCGTTCTCGTTGACAGCGTCGGAGTAGTGGCCGGGCAGGACCTGGTTGACGACCTGCTCGATGACGGCGGCGCGGCCGAAGCGCTGGTCGATGATGCGCGGAGGCACGTGGCCCTTACGGAAGCCGGGGATGTTGACCTGTCCGGCGATCTCCTTGTACGCCTTGTCCATTTCGGACTTCAGTTCCTCGAAGGGAACCTCAACGGTCAGACGAACCTTGGTGGGCTCGAGGGTTTCAACGGTGCTCTTCACGTGCGTACGCTCCGTAGTCTACAAATCGGGGGAACGCCCATTTCGGGCGCATAACAACTCGCTTAGTGTACGCCACGACCCCGTTAATGTCCTCATTCGCGGGCCGTAAGTGGGCATATCCACCCCTCTACGGGCGCTTCGAGTGCGCAACGCCACACGGGCACGTGCCACTCTCCCCCATTCACGAGGCGGGGGCTGCCCACGCTGCCGGGTGCACTCAGGGGGCGAGGTAGTAGGAACGCCCTCGCACGACGGCTGCCAAGCGGGCGCGGGGCACATCGGCGACGAGGCGCACGGCTGCGGTGATCTCGCGGTGGATGGCTCGGGCTTCGGCGTCGTCTGTCGCGGTAAAGCGCGCGGTGACGCGAGGCTGGCCGGAGGCGATGGCGATGTCCCAGGATTCGAGCCGGGTGACGGACCGCGCGGCGGCCTCGACTTCTTCGGGGGCGCGGCCGGGTGCCAGAGTCGTGACCGTCATGATGGTTCGATAGGACGGCATGGACTCCCCCGGGTTCGTATGAAAAAACCGCGGCGCTATGGCCGCGGTTGGTCGGGGTGACAGGATTTGAACCTGCGACCCTCTGCTCCCAAAGCAGATGCGCTACCAAGCTGCGCTACACCCCGTTGGACTGGTGTCCGGTGCCCCATCATACGGGAGGCGCGTGTAAATGTCGCGCACGTGGACAATACCCGCTAGGATCTTCGTGTCCCCTTCGGGGGTACGCGGATGTAGCTCAATGGTAGAGCCTCTGCCTTCCAAGCAGATCACGCGGGTTCGATTCCCGTCATCCGCTCCAGCACTGGGAAAGCCCCGGGCCACTCGGCCCGGGGCTTTCCTGTCACTCCGTCACACTCACGCGCTCTCGGGGAACGTGGAGGTGTCGATGACGTAGCGGTAGCGCACGCGCGAGGCGACGATGTTGTCGTAGGCCTCGGTGATCTCCTCACCGGTGATCATTTCGACCTGTGGGATGACGCCGTGCTCGGCGCAGAAGTCGAGCATCTCCTGGGTTTCGGCGATGCCGCCGATCTGGGAGCCCGCGAAGGACTTACCGCCGTTGACGAAGGCGCGCAGCGGCAGGGAGACGGGCTCGACTGGCAGGCCCACATCGACGAAGACGCCGTAGGGGCGCAGGGCGGCCATGTAGCCGGCGTAGTCGAGGCCGTCGGCGGAGACGGTGCACAGGATGAGGTCGAAGGAGCCGCGCAGGGATTCAAGCACGCCTTCCTCGCTGGTGGCGTAGAAGTGGTCGGCGCCGAAACGGCGGGCATCAGCTTCCTTGGAGCGACCGTGAGAGATGACGGAGACGTCCGCGCCCATGGCCTTGGCAATCTGCACGCCCACATGTCCGAGGCCGCCCATGCCGAGGATGGCGACGCGCGAGCCGGGGCCCACGTTGTAATGCTTGAGCGGCGAGTAGGTGGTGATGCCGGCGCACAGGAGGGGCGCGCAAGCGGAGAAGTCGAGGGATTCCGGCACGTGCAGCGCGAAGTCCTCGCGCACGGTGAAGCCACGCGAGTAGCCGCCGGTCGTCGGGTTACCCTCGGCGTCGGCGCGGTAGGTCCACAGGGTGCCGGGCGTCGAGGTGCACCACTGCTCATAGTCGGATTCGCACATCTCGCACGTGCCGCAGGAGCCAACCATGCAGCCCACGCCCACGCGGTCCCCCACCTTGAACTTGGTGACGCCGGGGCCGACCTTGGCGACGGTGCCGACGAACTCATGGCCGGGCACGAGCGGGTAGGACACGGGGCCCCACTCGCCGCGGGCGGCGTGGATATCGGAGTGGCAGATGCCCGCGTAGGCGACGTCGAAGTAGATCTCCCCCTCGCCGGGTTCGCGAATGTCGATCTGCAGGGGGTGGAACTGGGTGGTGGCGTCGTCACAGCCGTAGGCGATCACGCTGGGCATGAGAACTCCTTTGTCCGGTCAATTGGGTTGCTAGAAGCATACTCCAGAAACAAAAACCCCGGCGCGTGGGCGCCGGGGCGGTGGGGTGGCTGACGGGACTCGAACCCGCGACGTCCTGGACCACAACCAGGTGCTCTACCAACTGAACTACAGCCACCATCGCGTCGCCGTGAAGGCAACGGGTAGAGTCTAGCACTACCCACCCGAGCTTGGAAACTCGAGCACTGCCCTCACGGCGGTGGCGTGCATCACCAGTGGGCGCGAGCGGAGATCGCGTCGGCGAAATTACCGAGCGCGTGGGGCGTGGCCCCCAGGTAGAGGTCGGCGTCCACAAGGGAGACCTCCATGACCAGGAAGGAGCCCTTACCGTCGGGGACCAGGTCCACACGGTTGAAGAGGAACTGCTCGTCGTGACCCAGGCGCGAGCGCACGTAGCCGTGCAGGACGCGGCGGATCTCCTCGCCCCACTTCCACGCGACGGAGTCGGCGGCCTCGGCGGTCACCACGGCCTCGTGGACGGCAGCGTCGCTGACCGACGCGGGGTGCAGGGCGGAGCGCTTCTCGACGGCGTGGGAGACCAGGCCGTTGAAGAAGACGAGCGAGATCTCGCCGTGCAGGTCGATCTCCTCGACGTAGCGCTGGATCATGACGGAGCGCCCCTCGCCGAGCAGGCCCTGGACCTGGCGCATGGCGGCCTGGCGCTGGCGCGTGTCGACGGTCGTATAGCGGCCGATGTCGCGCACGCCGGAGGACACGGCGGGCTTGACGACGAACTCACCGAAGGCCGGGAAGCGCGTGTGGATCTGGTGCTTGGACAGGTTCTGCTCGGGCTCCAGCCAGTTCGTGGGAATCGTGGGCATGCCCAGGGCGGCCAGTTCCTTGAGGTAGTGCTTGTCCGTGTTCCAGTTCAGCACGTCCGCGGAGTTCTGCACGCGACTCAGCTGCTTCGTCCACTCCAGGAACGCGGCGCGGTCGCTCGCGTAGTCGGATACGGAACGCACGACGACCATGCCAGCCTCGGACCAGTCGACGTCGGGGTCGTTCCACACCTTGATCTGGGGGTCGCACCCGCGCGCCGACAGCTCGTCGAGCAGACCTTCCTCGCCTTTGAAGAGGTTGGGCATGGACTTGCAGGTCACCAGGGTGACTTTGGGATGGGCCGTCATAGTGTTCTTTCTGTCGTGGGGATGAAGGATGAACGAGGTCGTGGCTGGGAACTCACCGCAGGCCGAGCGGGCGCTGCGCGGCCTCGGTCAGCAGTTCGGTCAGCAGATCCGGGTAGGACAGGCCCGCGGCGGCCCACATCTGCGGGTACATCGAGATGGGTGTGAAACCGGGCATCGTGTTGACTTCGTTGATGATGACGGTGTCGGTCGCCTCGTCGAGGAAGAAGTCGACGCGCGCCAGGCCCTCGCACTCAAGGGCGTCGAAGGCACGCCACGCGGTCTCGCGGATGCGATCGGCGTATTCGGGGGTGACGTCGGCCGGGCAGGACAGGCCGACGACGTCGTCCACGTACTTGTGCTCGTAGTCGTAGAACTCGCCCTCGGGGACGACGATCTCGCCCAGGGGCGCGGTGCCGCTGCGCCAGTCGGAGCGCGAGCCGAGGACGCCGCACTCGACCTCGCGGCCGGAGATCGAGGCCTCGACGATGATGCGCGGGTCGTGGTTCGCGGCCTCCTTAATGGCCACGGGCAGATCCTCGCGGCAGGTGACGCGCGAAATGCCGACCGAGGAGCCGGCGCGGCAGGGCTTGACGAAGACGGGGAAGCCCAGGCGCTCGATGCGATCCATGCAGGCGGTGGCGTCGGCGTCCCACTGGCGGGCGGTGACCAGCTCCCACTGGCCCACGTCGATGCCGGCGGCGGCCAGGACGGTCTTGGTGAGATGCTTGTCCATGGACACGGCCGAGGAGGTCACGCCGCAGCCCACGTAGCGCACACCGGCCATCTCGAAGAGACCCTGGATGGTGCCATCCTCGCCGTAGGGGCCGTGCAGGAGCGGGAACACGATGTCCACGTGGCCCAGGTCCTCCACGCCGACGACGCGCGAGTCCGGGGCGTCCGGGTCGCCCTCGTAGGTGAGCTCGACGAGGTTACCCTCGCCAGGGGTGAGCGCAACGCGGGTCGATCCGGCGGTGACGGACTGGCCCTTCCCTTCCTTGAATTCCAGCGCCGACGGGTCATCGGCGACGCGCACCCACTGGCCGTCGCGCGTGATACCCAGCGGGATCACGTCCCACTTGGTGCGGTCGATAGCGGTCAGGATGCCGGCGGCCGTCGAGCACGAGATCTCATGCTCGGAGGAGCGCCCACCGAAGACGATGAGGACGCGAGGACGAGAAATTGCAGTCATGGGTCCAAGACTACCGCGCGGGAGGCGTTCGGTGCCCGCGTGCGCGGCGTTTAGACCAGCTCGATCTTCCAGCCGTCCATCTTCTGCGGGCGCGCAAGCAGCATGCGGCCCATGTCCTCGATGCTCGCGCGTCCCTCGACGACCTCGACGACGGCGCCCGTAATCGGCATGTCGACGCCGACGGAGGCCGCGACCTGGAGGATCGGCGAGGCAGACGCGACGCCCTCAACGACGCCCGGGGACAGAGCCAGCGCCTCGGCCAGTCCCATGCCGGAGCCCAGGCGGTGGCCGAGGGAGAAGTTACGCGACAGGCGCGAGGAACAGGTGGCGACGAGGTCGCCGATGCCGGACAGGCCCGCGAAGGTCGCGGGATCGGCACCGAGCGCGGTGCCCAGGCGCGTCATCTCCGCCAGGCCGCGCGTGATGAGGGTCGAGCGCGTGTTGATACCCAGGCCCATGCCCTCGGCCGCGCCGATCGCGACCGCGATGACGTTCTTCGTGGCGCCCGCCATCTCCGTACCGACGACGTCGGTGGACACGTAGGGGCGGAAGTAGGAGTTGTGGCAGGCCTTCGCGATCTCCTTGGCCAGCTCCACGTCGGTTGCAGCCACGACCGTCGCCGTGGGCTGGCGCTGCGCGATCTCGCGCGAGAGGTTCGGGCCGGACAGGACGGCGATGCGGCCACTCGGTACACCCGAGGCCTCGGAGATGATCTCGTCGACGCGCTTGAGGGAGCCGAGCTCCAAGCCCTTGGCCAGGGACAGCAGGGCGACGTCTGGGGCGAAAGACTCGCGCGCGGCGCTCAGGGTGGCGCGCACGGCCTTGACGGGTACGGCCACGACAACGAGCTCGCGGCCGGCGACGGCCTCGGCGATGTCGGTGGTCGCGCTGATGCGCTCCGACAGGGCGATCCCCGGGAGGTAGGTCGGGTTCTCTCCCCCATTGATGAACGAGATCGTGTCGGCGTTACGCCCCCACATCGTCACGCTCACGCCCGCGTCGGCGAGCACCTGCGCGAATGTCGTTCCCCATGCGCCCGTTCCCAGCACGGCTGCTGTTGTCATACTCATCGAGACCTCCCTGTCGATGTCATTCTACTAGGATTGAAACAACCGACCCGCACCAGGAGGAACTGTGTCTCACCGTCGAGCCCTCGCCGCGAGCGCGGCCGCCTCACTGCTCCTGTTGGGTGCGTGTGTGCCCGGAGCCCCAACGAACGTGCCTCAGTCAGCCGAGGCCTCATCGAGCGCCTCCTCCCCCGAGGCGTCTGCGACCGCGAGCGCGGCGCCCGAGACAACGCCGACGCCAGAGCCTGGTCTGGATGCAACCAAGCCGATCAACGCCGACAACTGGATGTCGAGCGTGGAGGGGTTACCTCCAGTGCGCTCGGATGACCCGACAAAGGCGCTGGCACTGACGGGGATTCGCGCGGCGACGCACGAGGGTTTCACGCGGGTCGTGCTGGAGTTCGCTGGCAAGGGCACGCCGGGAGTGTGGAGTGCGGCATGGACGGATGAGGCGGTGGAACAGGGCCGAGGCCTGCCGATCCAGGTCGAGGGGCAAGCGGTCTTGGATCTGGTCATTGACGGCACGCCGATGACGGCGACCGAGAATCCCTACCCAAGCGGCACGCACACGCGCGCCGGCGACCTGGACGTCGTCTCGGACGGCACCTTCGAGGACAACACGCACGTCGTCATCGGGGCGCCGGCCGCGCGCCAATTCCAGATCGGATTCTTGTCCGACCCGGTGCGCATGGTCATCGATGTCCGCGATTAGCCCTTCTTGCGGGACTTCTTCGCCTTCTTGGCCTTCTTCGCGAGTTCTTCTTCCCACCAGGGGCCGGCCTGCGTGGTGGGGTCCCACACCTGCTCGGGGACGGGAAGCCCGCGCAGCTTACCCACGCCCGCGCGCACGGCATCACTGATGCGCTTGGTCGCCTCGTTGACGGCCTCGTGATCCTCGGACCCGGCGGGGCTCATGAGGTCCGACAGGTCGACGGGCTCGCCGAAGTGGTACGAGACGCGGCGGCTCGGTCGCATGTCGATGCCCTTGGCGTTGTACGGGGCCATGATGTCCTGCGGTCCCCACTGCGAGACGGGGATGACGGGCACGCCCGTGTCGAGGGCCAGTCGGGCGGCGCCGGACTTGAACTCCATGGGCCACTGGTCGGGGTCACGCGTGAGAGTGCCCTCGGGGAAGATACCGACGACCTCGCCGGCTTTCAGGGCCTCGCGGGTGGGCGCCAGGACGGCCGAGGGGTTGGAGTCGCGGTTGACGGGAATCAGGCCCATTCCCTTGATGATCCAGCCGAACACCGGCACGGAGAACATCGACTTCTTCGCCAGGAAACGCACGGCGGTGTCGCGCTTCATGAAGTACCAGCACAGGCACAGCGGGTCCACGTTGGACAGGTGGTTGGGCACCAGGAGGAAGCCGCCCTCGGCGGGCAGATTCTCTTCGCCCGTCACAGTGAACTTGATCCAGGGCGTCATGATGGGCGTCAGGACGCCCTTGGCGAAGGTGTAAAAGCCGGAGACAGCACTCATGGCTTCATTCTACGGGGAGCGCTGCGCCAGCGCGCTGGCCCACACGGACCTCACACCAGGACGGATACGACCCCGGGGGCAACATCGACGGTGAAGGGGATCGAGGCGATGCGGTCACCATCCGCCATGGCGATCATGCCTGCGGGGGCGGCAAAGGACACGACCCGGGCGCTTTCCACCTCGATAGCAGGGTGCGCCTTCGCGCGGCCGGCGACGACGCGGGCGAGCACGGGCAGGGCGCGAGACAGCGACAGGGGGCCAACGTGGCACACCTCGAGGACGCCGTCGCTCATGTCGGAGGATTCCACCAGGGTGATGCCGCCGCCGAAACGCCCGGAGTTGGACACCGACGCGATCCAGCCGCTCATGTTGCGCTCGACCCCATCCACGGTCGCCACGATCTCAGTGGGTTCGTGCGAGGCCAGGGCAGCGAATGCCCCGTAGCCGTAGGCCAGCGGACCCGAGGTCAGCGACGATTCGTTGGCCAGAATGTTCGCGCGCGCGTCCAGGCCGATCGAGACAATGCCGAGAGCCAGGCGCACACCGTCACGCGAGCGCACCCACATGCCATCCAGGGGACGCACCCGAGACGCCAGCCAATCGGAGGAGTCGGCCCCGGCCTCGTCGGAAGAAAAACCCAGTGGCGCCAGGGAACGCGCGCGCACCAGCGGCTCCGTGCCGATCCCCAGCGCGCGACACAGGTCGTTGCCGCGCCCGCCCGGCATGGGAACGAAGATCGCGTCGGACTCATGACACCCGCGCGCCACCGCGCCCAGGTACCCGTCCCCGCCCAGAGCCGCGACGAAGGATCCGGACGCGACCTCGCCGGCGATCGCCGCCGGGTCGTCGCCGGGCGTCGTCAGGCGAACCGCGACCTCCCAGCCGCCGCCGCGCAGGATGCGCACGATGCGCGGCCCCAGGCGCACGCTACGCCCGCCCGCCGACATCGACGAGACGAGCAACAAAATGCTGCGACGCACGCCCAACGCGGCCATGATCTCAGGCGTCCAGGTAGCGCACGCGAGCATCCAGCTGGTGGAGCTTGCGCGTGAAGTGCTCGTAGCCGCGCGAAATCACGTCGATGCCCGACACGGTGGACGTGCCCGACGCAGCCAGAGCCGCGATCAGGTGGGAGAAGCCACCGCGCAGGTCCGGAACCTCGATATCCGCGCTGTGCAGCGGGGTCGGGCCCGAAATGACCGCCGAGTGGTAGTAGTTCTTCTGGCCAAAGCGGCAGGGCGTCCCACCCAGGCACTCGCGGTAGACCTGGATGTTCGCACCCATCTTGCGCAGCGCCTCAGTGAAGCCGAAACGGTTCTCGTACACGGTCTCGTGCACGATCGACAGGCCCTCGGCCTGGGTGAGGGCCACGACGAGGGGCTGCTGCCAGTCCGTCATGAAGCCCGGGTGCACGGCCGTCTCCAGGGCGATCGAGTGCAGCGGCTCGCCCGGGTGGTAGAAGCGGATGCCGTCAGCGTCGATATCAAAGGCGCCGCCCACCTTGCGGAAGGTGTTGAGGAACGTCGTCATGTCGGGCTGGTGGGCACCGCGCACGTAGATGTCGCCGCGGGTGGCCAGGGCGGCCGCGGCCCACGAGGCAGCCTCGATGCGGTCCGGCAGGGCCGTGTGGCGGTAGCCGTTCAGCTTGGCGACACCCTCGATGCGGATCGTACGATCCGTGTCCACCGAGATGATCGCACCCATCTTCTGCAGGACGTTGATGAGGTCGAGGATCTCCGGCTCGATAGCCGCGCCCTTCAGGGTCGTGATGCCCTCGTTACGCACGGCCGTGAGCAGCGTCTGCTCGGTCGCGCCCACGGACGGGAAGGGCAGCTCGATGATCGCGCCGTGCAGGCCGGTAGCGGGGCGCTTGATGTGCACGCCGTCGGGCTGCTTGTCGACGATCGCGCCGAACTTGCGCAGCGTCTCCAGGTGGAAGTCGATGGGACGGCCACCGATCGCGCAGCCGCCCAGCTCAGGGATGAAGGCCTCGCCCAGCTGGTGCAGCAGCGGGCCGCAGAACAGGATCGGGATGCGCGAGGCGCCCGCGAGCGTATCGATGTCAGAGCGCGAGGCGATCTTGACGTTCGAGGGGTCCATGCGCAGCTTGCCGCGATCCTGATCGAAGTCGATCTGGACGCCGTGCAGGCTCAGCAGGTCCGAGACCACGTCCGTGTCGCGGATGAGCGGCACGTTGTAAAGCTCAGAGGGGGTGTCGGCGAGCAGCGACGCGACCATCGCCTTGGGGACGAAGTTTTTTGCTCCGCGCACCGTGATCTCACCGCGCAGCGGATGGCCGCCCTCAACCTGAAGGATCGATGACATGAGTGCTCCTCACTATGACGTAACTGGCCCCTACTCTAGCTAGGTAGGGGCCAGTATGCGCAGTGCTTTCAGCTGCGAGCCGACACAACTTCTTCCTTGGGCAAGAATTTCGCCGGGAGCGTGCGCGGCTTGAAGGACGGGCGCGCAGCCTCGTAAGCCGCGATCTCGTCCTCATGACGCAGGGTCAGGGCGATGTCGTCCAGGCCCTCCATGAGGGTCCAGCGCACGTAGTCGTCAATCTGGAAGGTGCCCGAGATCGCACCGGCGCGCCAGGTCTTATCCTCCAGGGAGACGGTCACCTCGGTGCCGGGCTCGGTCTCGAGGAGCTTCCACAGGGACTCGCAGTCCTCCTGGGAGATGATGCCGGTGACCAGGCCCTGCTTGCCGGAGTTTCCGCGGAAAATATCCGCGAATTTAGGGGCCAGGACGACGCGGAAGCCGTAGTCCTTGAGCGCCCACACGGCGTGCTCACGCGAGGAGCCGGTGCCGAAGTCGGGACCCGCGATCAGGACGGAGCCGTTCTTGTAGGCGTCCTGGTTGAGGACGAAGTCCGGGTCGCCACGCCAGGCAGCGAAGAGGGCATCCTCGAAGCCCGTGCGGGTCACGCGCTTGAGGTAGACGGCGGGGATGATCTGGTCAGTGTCGACGTTGGAGCGGCGCAGTGGGACGCCGATGCCGGTGTGGGTGATGAACTTTTCCATGGGTGGTTGAGTCTTTTCTTCCGTGGGGGACGAGGCCGGGGCCCTCCCCCGCTGTCGGGTGGCGGAGGGCGGGCCTCAGAGGTCGGCCGGGGAGGACAGGGTGCCGCGCACGGCGGTGGCGGCCGCGACGAGCGGGGACACCAGGTGTGTGCGGCTGCCCTTGCCCTGGCGGCCTTCGAAGTTGCGGTTGGAGGTGGAGGCCGAGCGGTCTCCCGCGTTCATCGTGTCGGGGTTCATGCCCAGGCACATGGAGCAACCGGCGTTGCGCCATTCGGCGCCGAACTCGGTAAAGATCTTGTCGAGGCCCTCGGCCTCGGCCTGGAGGCGCACGCGGGCGGAGCCGGGCACGACCATGACGCGCACACCCTCGGCCTTGCGGCGGCCCTTGAAGATACCGGCGGCGGCGCGCAGGTCTTCGATGCGGCCGTTCGTGCAGCTACCGATGAAGACGGTGTTCACGGCGATGTCGCGCATCGGGGTACCGGCCTCGAGGTCCATGTACTCCAGGGCGCGCTCGGCGGCCGCGCGGGCTGTTTCGTCGGTGAAGTCCTCGGGGGCGGGGACGGTCGCGGACAGCGGCACGCCCTGGCCGGGGTTGGTACCCCAGGTGACGAAGGGTTCGATGTCGGCGGCCTCGAGGATGACCTCGGCGTCGAAGACGGCGTCCTCGTCGGAGGCAAGGGAGGACCAGTATTCGACGGCGCGGTCCCAGTCCTCGCCCTCGGGGGCGTGGGGGCGGCCCTTGATGTAGTCGAAGGTCGTCTGATCGGGGGCAATCATGCCGGCGCGGGCGCCCGCCTCAATCGACATGTTGCAGATCGTCATGCGGCCCTCCATGGAGAGCTCGCGGATGGCCTGGCCGCGGTACTCCAGGACGTAGCCCTGGCCTCCGCCGGTGCCAATCTTCGCGATGACGGCGAGGATGATGTCCTTGGCCGTCGACCCCTCGGGAAGGGAGCCGTTGACGGTGATCGCCATGGTCTTGAAGGGGGCCATCGGCAGCGTCTGGGTGGCGAGCACGTGCTCGACCTGGCTGGTGCCGATACCAAAGGCCAGCGCGCCGAATGCGCCGTGGGTGGAGGTGTGGGAGTCGCCGCACACGATCGTCATGCCGGGCTGGGTGAGGCCCAGCTGGGGGCCAACCACGTGGACGATACCCTGGTCTGCGTCACCCAGGGAGTGCAGGCGCACGCCGAACTCCTCGGCATTCTTACGCAGGGTGTCGATCTGGGTGCGGCTCGTGATGTCCGCGATCGGCTGGTCGATGTTGATCGTCGGCGTGTTGTGGTCCTCAGTCGCGATCGTCAGGTCGGGGCGACGCACCTGGCGTCCGGCGAGGCGCAGGCCCTCGAAAGCCTGGGGGCTCGTCACTTCGTGCACGAGGTGGAGGTCGATGTAGAGCAGGTCGGGGGCACCGTTCTCCCCCTTGGACACGATGTGGTCGCGCCACACCTTTTCTGCCATCGTTCCGCTCATTGTTCCTCCTCTGGTCTCCGCTTTGGAGACACGGTGTCATTCATGCTTCGCAATCAATGGAACCGCCTCATCGGCCGAGCGACCCGCTGATCTCACGTCTCGGACGCCGCTTTGACCTGTTTCACTATCCGACAATTTGCCATCTCAAAAGCTGAGATATTAAATAGTTGTATGGAAGAGCAAACATCCAGTGGCGTTGGCGTTCTCGATAAGGCTGCGTTGGTTCTCAGCGCTCTCGAGGCGGGACCCGCCACCCTCGCCCAACTCGTTTCCAGCACGGGGCTTGCTCGCCCCACCGCCCATCGACTGGCCGTCGCTCTCGAATATCACCGCATGGTCGCCCGCGACATGCAGGGACGTTTTATCCTCGGCCCCCGCCTCCAGGAGCTCTCCTCCGCCGCCGGCGAAGACCGCCTCCTCCAGGCCTCCATGCCGGTCCTTCAGGCCCTGCGCGACCACACGAAGGAATCCTCTCAGCTCTTCCGCCGCCAGGGCGATTACCGCGTGTGTGTGGCCGCCTCCGAACGCGAGATGGGTCTGCGCGACTCGATCCCCGTGGGCGCCACGCTCTCCATGAGCGCCGGCTCCGCCGCCCAGGTTCTGCTGGCCTGGGAGGAGCCCGACCGCCTGCACCGCGGCCTGTACGGCGCCTCCTTCAACGCCACCATGCTCTCCGAGGTCCGCCGCCGCGGCTGGGCCCAGTCCGTGGGTGAGCGAGAGCCTGGTGTCGCCTCCGTGTCCGCCCCCGTGCGCGGCCCCTCCGGCCGAGTCCTGGCCGCCCTGTCCATCTCCGGCCCCATCGAGCGCATGGGTCGCCAGCCCGGACGCCAGCACGGCCCCTCCGTCATGGCGGCTGCCAACAGGCTCACGGAATTCCTCTCCACCGTCGAGGACGCCGCAGACCTGTAAGCTGCGGCCACGCAGCAGACAAACGGGTGGGCCGGGACGAATCAATCGTCCCGGCCCACCCGTTTGCGTACCTAACCGCTAGGCGACCCAGCGGCCCGAACCATCAAAGGTGTAGGCGGTGCCGCCGATAACGACGCGTCCAGTCGCCATGGCGCCCGACGGGTGGCAGAAGTACCAACTGCCGCCATCCTTCACCCATCCGATCGCCATCTGGCCGGATTCCGTCAGGTAGTACCAGGTACCACCCAGGTTCGCCCAGCCGGTGGCCATCGAGCCATTGCCGTTCAGGTAGAACCAGGCACCGCCCAGGTTCACCCAGCCGGTGGCCATCGCACCGCTGTCGTGCAGGTAGTACCAGGTGTCGCCGTCCTTCAGCCAGCCAGTCGCCATAGCCCCCGTGTCGGGATCCAGGTAGTACCAGGTTCCGCCCACGGCAGTCCAGCCACTCGCCATCGCGCCGGACGGGGCGTAGTAGCGCCACGCGCCGTCCTCGACCTGCCAACCGGTCTTCATCCAACCGTTCGCATCGAAGGAGTACGTGACTCCGTCACGCACAACGCGCTCGTTGGCGGGGTAGCTCCCATCCGGGTAGCGCAGCCACCAGCGGCCATCCCCCGACGCGACCCACTGCGCGGCAGCCGGATCCGGGGTGACAGTGGGATCGATGCGATCGCCCGCGGCCTGCGTGAAGACGGCAACCGTGCGAGCGGGAACCGTCACGGAGCCCGTCTTCGCATCGAAGGACGCACCCTTGACCGTCTCATCCGAGCCGTTCGCCTGTGCATCGTGCAGCTTGAAGACGCGACCTGCCAGGCCATCAACCGCGGTGGTCACGGACTCCCCGCTCGCGTTGAAGACGACGAGAGCACCGTCGAGCTTCGCGTCGATGTCGTTCCCGGCCCCGGCCTCGTCATTGATGAGCATGAGGATCGTGCCGTCCACGGCGCCCTCACCCGAGTTGGGGAAGGTGACCTTGGAGCGGACCAGATCCGCGCTGCCCAGCGTGAACAGGCGCGAGGAGGAACGCACGCGCAGGAAGTCCATCGCGATTTCCGAGGAGGTGTCGATCTGCTCCGGGGTCGGCTTCAGATCGGGGTTCTCCAGCAGCGGGCGCATGTGATCCCAGGCCGCGCCATTCTTGGACTTCACCGGCAGGCCTCGACCGAAGCCGTTGTCGTGCATCGACCAATCGATCGCGTTGAAGTGATCGCCGGAGTTGTAGGAGTCGCGGTCCAGAGACTTCGAGCGCAGCATCTCCGTGCCCGAGGCCCAGAAGGAGGGCGACTGCGACAGGGCCACGGAGGCCTGGCTGATCAGCGACATGCGCACGCGGTGATCCATCGGAGCATCCGCCGGCATCTTGTAGGTGACCAGGTCGAAGAGCGTCTCGTTGTCGTGGGCGTCCACGTAGTTGACGTTCTCGGCGGGCTGGGAGGCGAACCCGGCGCCCTGACCGTTGTAATCCAGCTGCGCGCCCGACACGGTCTTGCCATCGTAGGTGGTGAGCGTGTAGTCCTTCAGGTTGCCCGCCAGGCCCAGCTTCACCAGGTCCACACGGTGCAGATAATCGGCGCGGCGATCAGCCTCGGAGCGGGTGTCAAGGCCGTTGAGATCCGAGAACGCACCCGAGCCGAAGCCCTGCAGCACGCGGTGGTCGTCGTCGAAGGGGCCGCCACCGTGCACGGCATCGCGCAGGCGGTCGTTGAACGCGCCGATGCCGGTGCCGTCCAGCTGACCCTGCGTGGCCTGGGTGAACAGCGCGTTGTTCGCGACCTCACCGAAGTTCCAGCCCTCGCCATAGATGTACAGGCGCGAGCCGTCCACACCGTCCTTCTCCAGGGTGAGGGACGCCAGGGCCGCCTTCGCGCGCTTCATCTCCTCGGCCGGGTGGTGGCCCATGAGATCGAAGCGGAAGCCGTCGATGTGGTAGTACTTCGCCCAGTGGATCATCGAGTCGATCATGAGGTGCTCACTCATCGCGTTTTCGGTCGCGACGTTGGAGCAGCAGGTCGAGGTCTCGACACCGCCGGTGGCGTTCAGGCGCTGGTAGTAGCCGGGCACGACGCGGTCAAGCACCGAGTGGGCGGACTGACCCGCCGAGGGCGTGTGGTTGTAGACCTGATCGAGGACGACCTGCATGCCGATCGAGTGCAGACCGCCCACCATGGAGCGGAATTCACGCACACGCGCGCCGCCATTCTGGTTGGCTTCGGTTGCGTAGGAGCCCTCGGGGGCCATCCAGTGCAGCGGGTCGTAGCCCCAGTTGTAGGCGTCCTGGTCGGCAACGGCCGCAACTGCCGCCTGCTGTTCCTCGGACGCCGGGCCGGCACCCTCGGGGATCGCGGGCGTCTTCTGGTCGGCGCGCTTCTCGGGGATGGTCGCGATGTCGAAGGTGGGCAGCAGGTGCACCGTGTTCATGCCGGCGCGCGACAGCTCAGCCAGGTGGCGCATGCCGTTGGACTGGAACTGCGTGAAGGCCATGTAGGTGCCGCGCATGCCCTCGGGCACCGACGTGTCTGCGGCGGAGAAGTCGCGCACGTGCAGCTCGTAGATGGAGCGCTGGGCGTCGTCCTCGATGGCGGGGGCCTTCGAGTCCGTCCACACCGAGGGGGCAATCGACGGGTTATCCATGTTGACGGCGACGGAGCGCGTGGAGTCGACGGTCAGGGCCACCGAGTAGGGGTCGGTGACGAGGTTCGTCTCCACCTTGCCCGTCTCGGGCACGTAGACGCTGACCTCCCACAGGTACTGGGCGCCCTCGTGGATCTCACCGGCAGCGTTGTCCACGCTCCAGCGACCGTCCTCACCGCGCACGGCGGCGGTACGCAGGCCATCACCCTGCACGTCGGCGTCGGAGCCGCGCGGGGTCGACGTGTTCCACGACAGCAGGGTCACGTTCTTGGCGGTGGGTGCCCACAGCGCGAACGTCGGGTTACCGGCCTCGTTCCAACCCACGCCGTACGAGGCCTGGGTGGCCTTCGCCGCGTAGAGGGAGTCGAGGACGGGGGCGATCTGCACGCCGGTGAAGGCGTTGATGCTCTCGCCCGACTTCTGGGCGACCGCGATCTGGCCGGTGAGGGCCTCGCGGGCCCCGGCCTCGTTGAGGGAGGCCTTCAGAGCGATGTATCCGTTGAGATTCGGGTGAGCCATCGTCACCTCGGCGGGCAGGTCACCCGCGACGGTAAGGGCGCTCGTCGAAGCGCCGGTGACGGCACCATCCGCCAGGCCAGCGCCACCCTCGGGGGCGGTCACCAGCTCATAGGAGAGCTTCGCGGAACCGTCGAGGACCTGCGCGCGGGTCACTCCCTGCGGCAGCAGCGAAGTCGGCCACGCGAGAATGTCCGAGGTCACCCAGTAGGCGCGCTGCTCGCCGGCACCCGCGACCGGGGCGTCAGCACTCGCGATGTCGACCTTGTGCGTCGCAGAATCGTAGGTGAAGGTCACGAGCTTGTTCGCTTTCGTTGCAAACTGGTAGTTGGCACCGCCAACGGCGCCGTCCTGCCCGTAATTCTCGTTGTCAGACCCACCGATGGCAACCTTGAACTCGTAGTCGCCCTCAGGCAACGCGGTCGTGGCGTAGGTGTAGGTCCCGTCCCCCACAGGCTCCAGGAGAGGCGCCAGGCATCCGGGCTTCCAGTTGTCCGTGCAGCCCAAAGACTTCTGGAAGGAACCCGGCAGCGTCACCATCTGGGCGGTGGCGGTATTCCAGACGCGGTGCGTCGCGCGGTTGTAGAAGAAGGTGACGGACGTCGTTTCGGTCAGGGTGTAGGAGATGTTCGCTCCACCCGCTGCGCCCCCGGCACCAAACGACGTATCCCACGATCCGCCCTCAGCGACCTTGTACTGATACTCACCGGCCGGCAACGTGAACGTCGCACTGTACACGCCCGTCGCGTCGCGCGTGAGTGCAGCCTTATCGCAGCCGGGCGCCCAGTCGGCGTCGCATCCCATTGCCTTGTTGTGGTTACCGGGGATTGTCACCAGCACGTCGTCGGCGGTGCCGGCGGCCCCGACCTCGGCAGCGTTCACATCACTTCCCTGGTTTGACGTTTCCGTTCCGGGTGCGGCCCATGAGGCCGGAAGCACACCCCCCGTCAACGCAATAGCCGCGCCAACGCTCAGCGCTCGGCGCAGGAGTGTCCTGTTGAGTCGGTATGTCACGAAAGACTCCCTCGTCCAAAAGCGGTCCCCTCCCATGGGGGCTGCTCCTAGGTTAGACACACTGAAACGGTTCCGAAACTTTTCTGCAAAGCACAAGTGAAAATGCGGACCGAGTGGTTAACAAAAAACCTCGCCACCGCTGAGGTGACGAGGTATTGGTACCCCCAACCGGATTTGAACCGGTGTTAACGCCGTGAGAGGGCGTCGTCCTAGGCCGCTAGACGATGGGGGCCTTGATTCAGTTATGAATCCGTACCCCCAACCGGATTTGAACCGGTGTTAACGCCGTGAGAGGGCGTCGTCCTAGGCCGCTAGACGATGGGGGCCTTGACCGAAACTTCCGCTTCAGATCGCTGGGGTACCAGGACT
>JAHACW010000032.1 GCA_018375675.1 Actinomyces sp.
AGAAGTAGAGAGCTTTCTCGAAGGATCACACGGTGACCGCACCCATAACAAGCAACGAGCCGACCACCACACGGTTACACCACTATGCGGGACACTACTAAAGGCGATGACGGTTTCACGTGACTCGCCGGCCGCACCGGTGGGCGGCCGCGGAGCCAGACTGTGGTGCCCGTGGGCGGTGGCGGGGCCTGGCCGGGCTTCGAAACGACGCACCAAGCCACACATCAGCGACCAGGCGCCGCCGGTGTGTAGGGCGCCGGAGGGCCCGGAGGGCACGGGCGGGCTTCGAGGCGCGGCGCCGAACGAAGTGAGGCCCTAGCCTCGCGGGCGGCCGGGCCCGAAGGCACCTGGAACACCAGCGGAGCCGCAAGCAACAAGCTCAATCGCGAATTCCGGCTGCGCCACTGGTGTGGAGGGCGCCGGAGGGACCGGAGGGCACGGCCGCGGTGCCCGTGGGTGGCGGCATGGTCAGGCTGCGGTGCCCGTGGGCGGCGGCGGGACCCGGCCGCGGTGCCGGTGGGCGGCGGCGGGGCTCGGCTGGGCTTCGAGACGACGCGCCGAGCCACATATCAGCGACCAGGCGCCGCCGGTGTGGAGGGCGCCGGAGGGACCGGAGGGCACGGGCGGGCTTCGAGGCGCGGCGCCGAACGAAGTGAGGCCGCCTAGCCTCGCGGGCGGCCGGGCCCGACGGCGGCCGGAACACCAGCGGCGCCACGAGCAACACAACAACAGGCACCACACCAACGCGCCCGAACATACAAAAAACCGACATCCGGATCGGATGTCGGCCTGTGGTGGAGCTAGGGGGATTCGAACCCCCGACCTTCTCATTGCGAACGAGACGCGCTACCAACTGCGCCATAGCCCCAAGGACTCAAACAGCTTAGCACCATCACAATCAGCCATGCAAGCCGACCACCGGCTCGTGCGGCACGACACGGAGCCCACACATGCGACCGCGCCGCGGGCCCGAAGGCTCGCGGCGCGGCATCACAACGATTTGTTAACTACTGGGCTCGTCGCGCGTCTAGGACGGCATCCAGGTCGAGGGCGACGGCCTGATCGGCGACGACCTCGGCGGTGGAGCGGGCGCCCACCTGGGCGGTCTGGGCGATCGGTCGGGCCGGGACTGCGGCGGCGATGCGCGGGATGCCGCGCAGGTCGGTGTCGGCGTGGACGATGCGGCCGCGCACGCGCTCGCGCGAGGCGTAGGTGGGCGCGGGGATCGGCGCGACGGTCCAGGCGCGGGCCGGGGTGTCAGCAACCTCGACAACCTCGGGCACCTCGACGTTGAAGACGAGGGAGGGGACGGAGCCGGTCTCGGGTTCCGAGGCCTCGACCACCTCGGAAACCTCCTCCGAAGAGGAAGACGAAGCCTGAGGCTCCGCAGGGGCGGCAGCGGTGGCACGCCCAGCGCCACGCACGTCGCCGCGGAGCTTGGTCAACAGCTCGAGCTCGCGTTCGGAGGCACGCTGGGAACGCACGGCCGCGACGCGGGAGGTAGCCAGGGATGCGACGAGCGCCGCGGCCGGGATGGCGATCCACGCCCACGCGATGGAGGCCGCCGCGATGACGATGCCGAGCGCGACGGTTGCGAGCGCGCACACGCCGGTGACAACCATGCGGCGGCGGCCAGCGGCGCTTTCGGCGGCGAGACGGGCGGCGCGGCGGGCGCGCAGCTTCGCGATCTCGCGAACCGCCTTGTTGTTGCGACGGTCGATAACGGGACGCGTGTGCCCCGTGGTGCCCTGGTGCATGCTGCCTCCGCTCGTCAATGCGCCCCGCGCCAGGATGGTTCCGCTGGCGTGGTCACATGTGTCTAATTCTGGCTCATTCGTGTGGATCATGCGCAGCCTCGGAGAGAAACGGTCAATTTCTCGAGACTGAACGATTGCTGTCCTGCGTGCAACGAGCGACGGTACCGTCGCGATGAGCGCGACGAATATCGTTGCAATGACGAGTCCACCAATCTCCACCCTCACAAAGTACGGGCGTTTGTGGCGCTGCGCTTTGTGCGATGAGCGCGTGTCGAGCTCTCAAACCTTTCGGTAAAAAGAGAAGCAACCACAGGTGTCACACCTGCAACATTTGCCCCACGCGCACCGCCCGGCAGCCACAGAAACCGGCTGACTCAATCGATCGCCGAACTCCCCCACCGACGTCGCACGAGGCCGCCCTCGGGCAGGGACTCAGCGTCAATAAAGAAAGCGATATGGTCGGCCCACTGGCCACCGATGTGCATGAAGCGCGGACGCAGCCCCTCCTCCACGAGGCCGAGGCCTCGACACACACCCAAAGACCGCTCATTCTCGGGACGCACGCACACCTCGACGCGGTGCAGGCCGAGCTCGCCGACGACGAGGTCGAGGACTAGCGCCGCGACCAAGGATCCCAGGCCTCGGCCCGACCATTCCGAGACGATCCAGTAGCCAAGCATGCCCATCGACATCGCACCCCAGTGCACGTTGGAGATGGAGAACTGGCCGACGAAGCGCCCATCGATCTGGACGCCGAAGATCAGGCCGGTGCCCTCACGATGATCGCGATCGGCGCGACGCATGTACTGCGAGAACGTCGGGATGTGTTCGAGCGTGTCCGGGGGCAGGGTCGCCTCCCAGGGGCGCAGCCAGTGCCCGTCGGTGCGACGCACGGCGTCGAGGGCGCGATGCTCCTCGCCGCGCACGGGGCGCACGACGAGCTCCCGCGGGCGCGGATTCGACTCAGTGCCGCTGCGCAGGAAGCCGCGGCCGACCGGGTCGGCCACGCGCAGCGTGAGCATCTCAATGTCGCGCCCCCACACGCACCGGGGACGCCGGAGGAAACATTTCATTCGAGGACCAGGCACTGCAGGCGGTCACCCGCGCGCACCGTCGTCACATCCTCGGGGACGACCGCAAGAGCGTTGGAGTCCGCGAGCGCGGACAGCAGCAACGAGGCCGGGGTGCCCATGACGGCGGCGTTGTAGCCGGAGCGGGGGGAGCCGGTGAGGCGCACGCGCACGAACTCGCGGCGGCCTCGCGGGGAGTACCAGGAGCGGTCGATGGCGGCGCGCACGACGGGGCGGTTGACGGCGGTCCAGCCCTGCATGTGGCGCAGCGTGGGGCGGACGAACACCTCGAAGCACACCTGGGCGGAAACGGGGTCGCCGGGCAGACAGACGATGGGAGTGCCGGGCTGACCGTCCTCGGCGCCGACGGTGCCCACACCCATGATGTGGCCGGGCCAGGCGGCAACGTTGTCAAAGCGGACGGTGCCGAGTGCACCGAGGACCTCGCGGACGGTGTCGCCACTGCCGTAGGAGATGCCGCCGGTGGTCAGGATCAGGTCCGCGCGCACCAGCTGATCCTCGATGGTCTCGCGCAGGCGAGCGCGCTCATCCGGGACGGCGGCGACGCGGAAGGTCTGTGCGCCGGCGTCAGCAACGGCCGTCGACAGGGCGTGACCGTTCGCATCGAAGACGGTGCCGGGGCGGGCCTCGCCACCGGGCTCGACGATCTCGTCGCCGATCGAGATGATAACGACGCGCGGGCGCGGGTGGACCAGCACGCGGTCGCGGCCCACACCGGCGAGGAGGGCCATCTGGCGGGCACCGATACGCGTGCCGGAGCGCAGCACCGTGTCACCCTGCGCAACATCCTCCGCGCGACGGCGAATGTTCTCGCCATTGGCGGGGGCGGTGCGCAGGGCGACCTGGGCGATGCCGTGGTCCGTGAACTCGAGGGAGACCACGGCCTCGGCGCCCGAAGGCATGGGCGCGCCGGACGCGATGCGGATCGCGGTGCCGGGCACGAGGGCGGCCGGATCGACAGCTCCGGCGCGGATCTCCTCGGTGACGGGAAGCGTCACCGGCGACTCCAGGGTGGCTCCCTCACAGTCACGGATGCGAACAGCGTATCCGTCGCACGCCGACAGGTCGGCGACCGGGAGGTTGAAGGGGGCCTGCACGTCCTCTGCGAGCACGCAGCTGACCGCGTCAGCAAGCTGAACGTCGAGCGGCGGCAGCGCGTGGGCAACGGCCATGCAGTCCTGGTAGAAGTCGGCAACGCTTCGCATAGTTGTTAGTCCTCGAGCTTGGAGCGCAGGAACTCCTTGAGTTCCGCTCCAAGCGCCGGGTCCTCAAGGGCGAGCGTGACGTTAGCTTCGAGGTAGCCGAGTTTGTCCCCGGTGTCGAAGCGTCGCTCGTCGATGACTACACCGTACAACCCTCCACCCTCTTCTTCGGGGAGGTCGATCATGCGCGCGTACCCGTCTGTGAGCTGATACTCACCGCCGGCGCCCGGTTCGATGTTCTCGAGGGCCGTGAACACAGCCGGGTCGAGCAGGTAGCGGCCGACGACTGCGTACTCGGACTTGACCTCTTCGAGCGGGGGCTTCTCGGTGACATCGGTGATGCGCATGAGCTGGCCTTCTTCGAGGTCGACACCCTCGGGGATCGGCAGAACCTCAACGGCGGTCGAGGCGTAGGCCGTGGCCTGCTCAGGGGTGACTTTCAGCAGGGCGACGACGGTGCCACCCAGCGCGCCGCGCACCTGGATCATCTTGCGCAGCAGCTGCGAGCCGGGCTCCATGAGGTCGTCGGGCAGCAGGACCGCGCAGGGGGCATCGCCCACGTGGGACTTGGCCTGCAGGATCGCGTGGCCGAGGCCGAGGGGGTGACCCTGGCGCACGGAGTGGACGCGCGCGTACTTCTTGTACTCGTTGACGTACTCGAGGGCCTTTTCCTTACCGGCCTTCTCCAGGTCGGCCTCGAGGCCGGGTTCGGCGTCGAAGTAGTCTTCGATCGACTGCTTGCCGGCGCGGGTCACGAAGAGGATGTCTTCGATGCCGGCATCCGTGGCCTCGCGAACGATGTACTCGATCGAGGGCCGGTCGACGACGGGCAACATTTCCTTGGGCACAGACTTCGTGATGGGCAGGAAGCGGGTTCCGCGACCGGCCGAGGGAACGACAGCGTGCACTACTGGCTGGTTTTTATCTGACATACTTCACAGAGTAGCGAAGAAACCGCCCAAGAGGGAGACGATGGCCACAAAGACAACTCTCCGTGCGGAGATGCGTAGCCGGCGCCGCGCCCGGCGCGCTGGCACACCCACACTCGAGGCCCCTTTCACCTCGGAATTCAGTCCCTCCCCTATTCCCGTGCGCAACCGCGCCGAAGCAGAGGGAATCGCTCGCCAGATCCGCGCCCTGGCCTCGTCGATGGGCGGAGTCACCCTGCCCGCGCTGTTCGCGCCCACCCCCCTCGAGCCCGACATGTCCCTCGCGCTCGGATTGTTCCCCCGCGCACTCCTGCCCGTCCTCCTCGACGAGGCCGGGGCTCCCCTCAGCGAACCGCGCTGGGGATTGTGGGAGGCGGGCCGGGCGTTGGCGACGCTTGGGCGACCTCCCGCTCAGCCGGACGGTGAGGCGCGGGGCGCGGAGTCGCTCAAGGAGGCGGATCTGATTGTCATTCCGGCGCTCGCCGCATCCGCGGACGGGACCCGTCTCGGCCAGGGCGGAGGCTGGTACGACCGCGCGCTCGTGCACCGCTGCCCCGGCACCCCGGTCGTTGTGGCGATTTTTGACGACGAGGTACTGGAGGCCGGAGTAATTCCTGCGGAGCCTCACGACGTTCCCGTTGACGAGATCGTGACGCCGACACGCACGATCACACCAAACGCCCGATAGGCCTTTTTCCAGTGTTTTTCCTGTTAACAGCAACGCCAACGGCCGTTTGTCACACACCTCTCACACCTGACTTTTCGGCCTAAAATCACCGATCGCTGACCGAATTACAAAAAGTGCGACGAACATTACTCCCTAATCACTGTTCGTAAGACAAAAGTCCCCACTAGTGTTTGCAACGGTAAACGAGCGCCGACGCGGCGCGCGCTCCCCGGTGGCACAGAGCCGCCACGCCGAGACACTTCGGCGATTCAGACTTGCCGGTCCGGCCGGCCTCATTCAACACAGGAGAAGCCATGCTCAAGGGTTTCAAGGAATTCATCTCTCGCGGTAACGTCGTCGAGCTCGCCGTCGGTGTCATCATCGGTGCTGCCTTCAAGAACATCGTCGACGCCCTGGTCGACGGCATCATCAACCCGCTGATCGCGGCCGTCATCGGCAAGCCCGATTTCTCGGACGCCTTCATCCTCACCCTGAACGGTAGCGACGTGAAGTTCGGCCTGCTGATCACCGCCATCATCAACTTCATCCTCATGGCCTTCGCGATCTACTTCTGCATCGTGGTGCCCGTGAACGCCCTCAACGCCCGCCGCCAGAAGGCTGCGGACGAGGCTCCCGAGCCCGAGGTCTCCGACGAGGTCAAGCTCCTCACGGAGATCCGCGACGCCCTCGCCCAGGGCACGCCGCGCCACTGAGCATCTGATCCCTCCTTGTGAGGGACGAAGGCGGGGCCGATGCGATTGCATCGGCCCCGCCTTTTTGTATTAACAGCGCTCCGGCCGCCCCGGCTCCCTCCCACCGTCGTTGTGCTGCAGCACCCCATCACGCACACTTCCCCTCAAATCTCGCACATAATTCAACCCGGTCACTTTTGATTACCCCAAGAAAACGCTGTAATTGCAACGACGTTATTTCAATAGCTGAAATAGTCTGCGAGGAATTACGTGCGAGATTGGTGGGAACGACGTGATCGAGCGAGGAGCCACTCCACAGACCCCCGCGCAAACACCTGGCGGGCATTCCCGCCCGGATAACTGCACGTATCCGGATAGGTAAACAACATCCGGATAGGTAATGAAGATCCGGATAGCTTAATAACCTATCCAGATGCGCATAACCTATCCAGATGTGCACAACCTATCCAGATGCGCACAACCTATCCGGACACCCGCGCCTACGCCAGCCCCTACGCGCGCGCCTGCGCGTGCGGCGGCACATTCTCGAGCAGGCGCGCGTCGTTGGCGCCGTCGCCCCGGTCGGGGGCGTCTGCCATGGAGCCGGGGCGCGTATCCTCGGGGCGCACGCGATCCTCCCAGGAGGGCGGCAGGCCCTCCTCGATGAGGCGGCGGTCCACGTCGGACACGTAGCGGGCGACCCGGCGACGCTTACGCGGCGTCGGCTCACTCATCGGAGGATTCCTCCGGCTGCGCGTCATCGGAAGCCGAGGCCTCGTCAGATTCCTGCGCGCTCACCGCGGGCTTCGTGCGACGCACGACGTTGCCTAGGACCGCGTCGGACTGGAAGCCGCGTCGTGTGATGCCCAGGGCCTCGCGCAGCTCTTCGGCGGTCTCCAGGTCGGAGCGCTCGACGCCGTCGGAACGCACCCAGGCAGCCATCTCATCGAGCTGGTCATCGGAGTAGGCGGCCAGCGGCAGGCCCTTGGCGATCGCGGGGCGCGGACCACGGTTCTCCTCGGAGGCACGCTCCTTGCGCTTGATGGCCAGCAGCATGCCGGTGGTGTCCTCGTCGGCCTTCTTGCGGCGCTTGGATTCCTCGTCGAGGCCGTCGTCCAGCATCGGCATGCGCGGGGAGTTCGAGGCGTCCGCGGTATCCTCAGCATCGTTTGCCACCTCGGCACCGTCCTCAGAGGAAGCCTCGTCCACGCGTTCTTCCACCCGCTCGTCCGCGGCCTCGTCATCGGCGATACGCTCGGGGACCTCGACGACGGGTTCATCGTCGGTGGTGTGCAGCTTCTCGAGCGCATCCAGGACGGCATCGACGACAAGTGATGCCTCCTTGTCGGGGTCGATGAACAGGGGCATCGACAGGGCGGTGTAGACCGCCCAGCCCTGCGCCTCGAGCCAGCGGGGACGAGCGCGGTCGCGCACGCGCTGGCTGGGCTCCGCCAGGTACTCCTCGTCGTCCGTGAGTACCGCCAGGAGCAGGCGCCCCGGAGACTCCGGGTGACCGATCGCGAGCGGGATACGCATGCCGCCGGGGATACCGACGTTCGCGACGACCTCGAGGCCTCGCGAGTACAGGTGCTCGGCGAGGTCGACGAGCAGGCGGTCCGGTTCGCCGGCCAGGACAGGCCAAGCGTCCATGCCCTCGCCCGCGTGCCCCTCGGCAATCTCCAGGAGATCGACGAGCATACGCGAACCCTCGTGGCCGAGGCGGTCGCGGTCGATCTCCGCGCTGTGCAGGGCGGAGACGAGCGTCAGGTCGCCGCGCACGACGCGCAGGACCTCGGCGAGCGCGTCCGCTCCGTCCTCGCTCGACAGGACGCCGAAGTCGTGAATGACGCGCCCGTGCGGGGTCTTCGCGAACCCGACGGACAGAATGAGCGATTCGCGGGTCAGGCCGGCCACCTGATCGGGGCCGACGACGACGAAGGGTTCCGGGGTCGCGGGATCAAAGAACGAGGCCAGGCCGGGTTCGTCGGCCTTCACGCTCTCCAGGGCCTCGCGGATGCGCTGCGCGTGCCGCTCGGACAGGGCGACGACCGCGAGGGAACGCTCCGGAGCCTCGACCGCGTGTTCGATGACGGCGTCGACAACTGCACGCACCTCGGCGGCGGTTGATTCGATCGCGTGCGCACCGGGCGCGGGCATTCCCGTCGCCTCCACCCAGCGGGCGGACACGGGTGCATTCGAGGCAGTCCACGGGACGGGGATGCCGGCGTGCTCGTAGCCGTAGCGGGCGAGCAGCAGGGCCACCTGATCGTTGAGGCGGCGCGGACCGGGCTCGACGCGCACGACCGGCAGGACGCCCGCGAGCTCGCGGGTCGCGCCGCCCTCCGAGGCGCCGGTCAGATCATCGATCACGACCAGCTGGTGGCCGCGGGCAATGATGGGCGCCAGCTCGGCGAGCGGCAGGCCGTCAGCACCGTCCAGAACAACGACGTCGACGGTACGCCCCGTCGGCGCGAGCACCGGAACCATTGAGGGCACCGTCATGAGGACGGGCAGCAGGTGGCGCACGAGCGGGTACGACGCGAGCAGGTCCAGGTCACAGGGAGCCGTCCCATTGCCGAGCAGCTCGCGCAGCTCCTCGTACTGGCTGGGCCGGGCCGCCAGGGCGTTCGTGCGGATTCGGCGCACGCCCGTGATGGCCTGCGGGATGAGCGAGGCCACCTGGGCCTCGTCAAGCTCGCAGCCCTCACGCGCCAGGTCCTCAAGGGAGGCGGGGTCCACTCCGCCGAGCGCAGGCTGGGAGGCGAGCATGGCGCGCAGCAGCGACGCCCACCACGCGAGGTCGAGCTCGGTGTCGATCGCGGCGTCCTCAACCTCACGATCGGCGAGGTCCTGGGCGAGCTTGTCGAGGCCGTGAGCGGCCAGGCGCTCGCGCATCTGCAGGCGCGCGGGCACCTCGCGGGCGGCGGAGGCGTCGCCGGCCCAGCGTTCGATGAGGGTCGTCAGGCGCTGCAGGTGCGTGCCCACCAGGTCCGGCTCTTCGGCCGCGAACACGGGGGCGATGGCGTCGAGGTCATCGCGCACGGCGTCCGTCAGTGCCGAAATCTCACCGATCTTCGCGGGGAGGATGGGCCATGAGTCGTCGCCGCAGACCGCGCACCACGCGTCGCGGCGTTCCTGGACGCGAATGAGGGCACGGTGCAGGTCGGGCACGTGCACGCCCGGGCGCACGAGGTCCTGCGCCTGCTTGACGAGGCGGTTGCGCTCGGAACGGCCCATCGAAATATCGTGGTCCTTGCGCCACTGCTTGGGTGCGGTTGCGATCACCATGTCGGCGGCGCTGCGCTCGAACACGCGGGGCAGAAAGACGTCGAGGACGTCGGCGATGCCGTCGAACATGGCGAGCTGGCGGTCCCACTGGGCGAGCGTGCCGGCGGGCTTGATGCCGGCCTCGCCGGCGACGGCCGCAATATGCACGCGCAGCTCGGGCAGGGTCTTGGAGAGGCGGTCGACGCGCAGCAGGACGTCGGAGGCCTGTTCGTCGGAGGTCAGGACGGCGTTGTCCCATGCGGAGGAAGCGGAGCCCTTGAGGGTTCCAGACGCCAGGGCCTCGCGCAGCAGGGCGCGGGCGTTCTCACCCTGATCAACAGCGATGTCGTAGAGGGTCTTTTCGTCCAGGCGCACGCGGGTCGTGGGCGCGTCCTCACCGCTCGTCAGGTCGGTGAGAGCGCGCAGCGCATCGGCCGCGCACACACCGAAGCGGCCGTAGGGCTGGTGGAGGGCGGCCGCATACGAGGCCAGTGCGCCGCGCACCTGACGCAGGCGGGCACGCATCTCGTCAACGCTTGCCTGGTCGACGACGGGCGAGGTGTCCTCCATTGCGGCCCTCACGCGCACGGCGAGGGTCTTACGTGCGTCGGAATAGCCGTCGATGTTCGCCACGATGTCGGCGAGGCCCAGATCGGCCAGGCGCGTGTAGGCGGCGATCGAACGCGACGGGGAGGTCGACACGTGCAGGACCGACCGACCGGTGGCGGCCGCGTCCGCGAGGATGGCCGCGACGACCGACGCGTCGTCGCTGTGCGCGGGGATGTCGATGAACACGCTGCGTCCGTCGGAGGCGGCCTCGACCGCGTCCTGCTGGGAGGGAATCAGGTCGCCGACGCCCTTTTCGGCCCACGGGTCGCGGTCGGCGGGGTTGGGGACCGGAGCCTCGGAGCGCAGGTCATTGCAGGCGTCCTGGTCGCCCGCGAGCGCGCGGATCACCTGAGAGTCTTCGAGGGCGGTAACGTCCTCGGCCAGGCTGGCGGCGAGGGCACCGGCCGGGTGGCAGAACAGGCCGATCTCGAGGTCGTCACGGACCTCGAAACGCGGCAGGGCGGCGCAGGCATCGCGCAGGGCGGCCATTGCCTGTGAGGAGGAGAATCCATGGGCGCCGCTCGCCTGCGCGAGGATCGTGTCCCCGTCCACGTCGAGGCCGTTGCTGCGCAAGGCCTCAGCCAATTCGGGGGCGAGCAGGCCGCCGCGTCCGAGCGCGATGAGCACGTCGTCGTCGCGACGCACGAGACGCACGGGGCGCAGCAGGGCAGGGACGGTGACGGCGTCGGTTCCGTTGCGCCACGAGGCCGTGCCGATTCCCAGGTGGATGGGGCCTGTGCCGTGCGCGGAGGCGCGCTGCTCGGAGCGCGCAATGATGGAACGGGCGCGCTCAAGGGCGCGACCCAGCGCAATGGGTTCGCGGATGAGGAGGCTCAGGCGGACGGGGTGTTCCGTGTAGAGCTGGGCGAGGCCTCCGGGATGCGCGCCGGACAGGGACAACGTCGGCAGCGACGTGGAGTCTGCGGCGATGTCCTGGTCGAGGCGTGAGCGCCACTTCTCGCGCGCAGAGCCGACGAGGGTGGTCGGGTGCGTCGAGGTGGACGAGGCCTTAGGGGCCTCGGGCTCAGGGGCAGAACGGCGCGAAAAGATACTAGGAACCACGTTTTAACCCTACGGCAGCACCGCCCTATTGTGTGACGCGGCGCGCCCGGAGGAGGTCGACAACGGAAATGGTCACAACGGCGCCGACGATAAGTACCATGCCGACGATATCGACGCCCGTGAACAAGCTTCCCATGACGAGGGCGGAAAAGGCGGTCGCGGCGATGGGTTCGAGGCTCCCGATGAGCGACGCCTTGACGGGGCGGATGCGATCCACGCCCCACAGGTAGGCGGTGAAGGCGACGGCGGTGCCGAGGACGACGGTGATGAACATGGCGATCACGACGTCGGGCGTCCAGGTGATGTCGAATCGCCACACTCGACTGACCAGGCCGACGCACGCACCCGCGATCAGCAGGCCGTATGCCACGACGACGTCCGCACCGTAGGCCGCAATGAGCCGAGCGGGAAGCAGCGTGTATGTCGCGAGCGTGAGCGCAGCAACGGCTCCCCAGGCGAGGGCAGTGGGCGTAATGACGAGGGAGTCCAGCGCCCCGTGCGTGCACAGCAGGAAGGTACCGCTCACGGCGAGGACGATGGCGATCACCTCGGAGGCTCGCGGCCATCGCCTGTGGGTGAGACACACCCAGACGACGATGAGGATCAGGCCCAGGTACTCCAGGACGGTGCCGGTGCCCGCGTTCGACTCCCGGATCGCCCCCATGTAGGTGATCTGGCAGGCCGCGAGCCCAAAAATCGCGTAGCTCACGAGGACTCGCCAGTTGCGAGGTGTGGACACCAATTCTCGGTGACGAGCGGATACCCCGTGCGAGCGCGCGAGAACGTAAACGAGGGCGAGAATGCCCGAGACGAACATGCGGAAGAAGCTGATGAGGGTCAGCTCGATACCGTGATGCTCCATGAGGTAGTCGGCGGAGACCCCGGAGACACCCCAACACAGGGCAGCAACGACGGTCACGAGATACCCAAGAGCGTTGCGCATGGCGTCCTTCTACTGTGCCCCCGAGACGATTCGAACGTCCGACACCCGCTTTAGGAGAGCGGTGCTCTATCCCCTGAGCTACGAGGGCGTGACAAGTTGTCCGCGCCCACTGTAGCAAAGTGCGCGCACCGCTGTCCTGCGTCGCCGTGCGGAGAGGCTCACGCTGGCGGGCATTCGCCTCCATACACAGACGAGGCCGGGGTATCCACGCGTCGGACCCCGGCCTCGTGACCGTATGCGTTTAGCGGCGCTCCCATTCGGTGTGCACGGCCGTGCCCGCGTCACCGAGGTGGGCGGACGGAACGATCATGACCGGGCAGGTCGAGTGCCCGAGCACTGTCTGCGACGTCGAACCGAGGAGCACGCCGGCCAGCCCTCCGCGCCCGCGGGTGCCAACGATGACCAGGTCGACCGCGGTGGAGAACTCGATGAGCAGCGATGCCGCTGAGCCGTCGAGGGCGTGGCGGGAGACGTGCGTGTCATCTCCATCCAGGGCGGCGGCGATCGCGGCATCCATCCCCTCGCGCACCTGCGCGAGCAGGGCCGAGTGATCGACGCCCGTGGGGGTCCACGTCATGACTGAGGGGCCGACCGCGATCGGCACGGCAGATACCGCAGTCAGGCGCGCATCCCACAGGCGAGCCTCGCCGATCGCGCGCTTGAGCGCGCACGAGGGCTGATCGGTACCGTCGATACCGACAACGACGCGCTCGACGGGCGTGAACTTCTTGCCCGAGGTGTGGCGGGGGACGACGACGACGGGGCACTTCGAGTGAGCGGGCAGAGCGGAGGAGACCGTCCCCAGGAGGCGATCGGCAAATCCACCGCCGCCGCGAGAACCCACGACGATCATGTCCACCTCGGCGGAGAAGTCGATGAGCACCCCCGCCGGGTCTCCGGGCTCGGTCGAACCCGAGACATGCGTCGCTCCGCGTTCGCGAGCGAGAGCCTTCGCCTCTTCGACGACCTGTTCGGCACCCGCCTTCAGTGCCTCGTCGTCGAGGACGGCGTATCCGCCGTCGAGGGCAGCGGCAGAGTACGAGGCCAGCGCGTAGGTGCACAGGCAATGGATGCGCGCTCCGGTGCGCGCGCCGCGGTCAGCGGCCCATTTGACGGCGGCAAGGCTCTCCGTCGAGCCATCGACACCGACCAGAATGACTTCGGTAGAACTCATGATGTCCTCCTCGTGGTGGCAGTCACTTATATTGTGCCGTATTTTAACGATCCGCGAAAGCCCAACCCGAGCACAAACTAACGATCCCCGCAGCCCGTAGGGGCTGCGGGGATCGTCAGCGTTCTATCGCAGGCTCAGTAGCGCACGTAGGTGGCGCCAGCGCGAACCGGAGAAACCTGGGAGAGACGGCCGGGCACCGTGGCCTCAACCATCTGGCCGCCGCCGATGTAGATGGCGACGTGGCCGGGGTAGGACACGATGTCGCCGGGCTGCGGGTCGGACACGATGGTGCCGCCAGCGGCCTGAGCGGACGAGGAGTGCGGCAGGTTGATGCCAGCAGCCGCGTACGCGTACTTGACCAGGCCGGAGCAGTCAAGACCACCGAGGCTCTCGCCACCGTAGACGTAGGGGATGCCGGTCAGGCCGAGGGCGACGGAGACAATGTCGCCGCCAGCCGCGTTCAGGCTGGCCTGACGGGCGGAAGTGTCGGAGGTCGCGTCGGAACGGGTCTCCGAGCGGGAAGCAGCCGAGTCGGACTGATCGGCGGCGGGGGTCGCAGCGGCGGGGGCCGGCGCAGGAGCCTCAGCGGTGGCGGAAGCGGTGACATCCTCTTCGGCGGTCCACTCGATGTCCGGAACCTCAACGGTGGTCACGTCATCGACGGCAACGGTCGTCGTATTGAGGTCAGCGCTCTGCGGCTCAGACTGGGGGGTCGCCGGGGCGGCGTTCGCAACGCCGGCGGCAATCGCGGTCAGCGCAACACCGGCGGCCGACGCGAAAGCGATCGGACGAGCAGCGCCGGAAACGTTCATACCCTCAACGACCGAGTCGGTCAGCGGGCGACGTGCCATGCGGTGACGCGGAGCAGGCTTAATAGTCTTCACTCATGTTCTCCCTGTTTCCCTGCGAGGTTAGCTGTCGGGTTCGGACGGGAGGTCCGGCTCGGCGCGCGAGCTTCACCCCAAGGCTCAAGGAGCCACATCTGGGTTCCCCGCGTGAGACGATTTTTCCGCTCCATTCGTCGTCTCACTTCGGGTTCCGAATGGGCGGGTGGTCTGATGACCGATATGAACTATACCTTGACCACCCGGCCAATGTCACGTTCTGGTAACAGTGACCTCCCTCATCGTTACCATTCCGTGATATTTGCACCCCAGGATCCCAGGAGAAACTCCGCACCTACACGCGTTTCGCGATTCGAGACACACCCCGTAAACGACAAAAGCCGGGGCTATTTGCCCCGGCCTCGTCGTTTCTCAGCGCTCACTCACCCCGCACGAAAAGGTGCGCGGCCAACGCCATCGGGATCGTCAGGTACCCGCGAACCTCGCCGGCCTCGTCGAGAGAGGCGACGCGCACGACGTCACCGTGCGCCGAGAGGCCCACGCGAGTGCCCGGACGCAGGCCCAGCTCATCGAAGGAGGCGAGCAGCTCCACGTCCGCCTGAATCGGCTCGCCGATGCGCGCCAGAGTGAGCGCGCCCGCCTCGAGCGAACGCACCGCCAGCTCGGCAGAATACGCACCCTCCAGCGGTGCACAGCCGGGCATGGGATTGCCGTAGGGATCCACGCACGTATTGGTCAGCAGCTCCTCCAGGCGTGCCTCGACGGCGTCGCTCATCACGTGCTCCCAGCGGCAGGCCTCGTCGTGCACCTGCGCCCAATCCATGCCGATCACGTCAAGGAGGAGGCGCTCAGCCAGGCGATGCTTGCGCAGCACCTCGGTGGCGTGCGCGCGGCCGGTGTCGGTCAGCTCGAGGCGGCGATCGCCCATCACGTGCAGCAGCCCGTCGCGCTCCATACGTGCGACCGTCTGCGAGACCGTCGGCCCGGAATGCCCCAAGCGATCAACGATGCGCGCACGCAGGGGGGTAACCCCGTCCTCCTCGAGCTCGAGGATGGTCTTGAGGTACATCTCGGTGGTGTCGATCAGGTCTGCCACGTCGGCCTCCTTCATCAGGCGGTAATAAACACAGAATAGGGTCACCTTCCTTCCCGCAGGCGCAACGACGCGTTGATGCGGAAAAACAGGCGTGTCGGCGTGTGCCCCCTCACGATAATTCGATTAATGAACGTGATGGAAATACCCAGCGTCAGGAGACTAGGCTGTTGCCATGGTGGCTTTCCCCGACATCCCCCAGGCCCTCCTCCCCGCCGACGGACGCTTCGGCTGCGGCCCCTCCAAGGTGCGCGCTGCACAGATCGAGGCGCTCTCCTCCCCTCTCCTCATGGGCACCTCCCACCGCGCAGCGCCCGTACGAGACGTGGTCGCCTCACTGAAGGACGGACTGCGCACCCTCCTGTCGGTCCCCAGTGACTACGAGGTCGTCCTGGGCAACGGCGGCGCCTCCGCATTCTGGGACGTGGCCTGCGCGTGCCTCATCTCCTCCCGCGCAGCGTTCGGCTCCTGGGGTGCATTCGGGGCGAAATTCGCCTCCGAGGCCACCCACGCGCCCCACCTCACTCCCCCCCTCATTGACGAGGCCGCACACGGATCTCTCGTCACCGTCTCCCCGCGCGGGGCTTCAGAAGGCGTCGACGTCTACGCATACCCCCACAACGAGACCTCCACCGGCGTGACCTCCCCCGTCTACCGAGTCGACGCGCCCGACGCGCTCACCCTCGTGGACGGCACGTCGATCGCGGGGGCCGCACCCGTCGACCTGACCCAGGTCGACGCCTACTACTTCTCCCTCCAAAAGGCCCTCGGGTCGGACGGCGGCCTGTGGGTCGCGATCCTCTCCCCCGCCGCCGTTGAGCGCGCGCGTCACATCGAGGAAAGCGCCGACGGACGCTGGGTCCCACAGTTCCTGTCCCTGTCCGCCGCGATCGACAACTCGCGCAAGGACCAAACGCTCAACACACCCGCGCTCGCAACGATCATCATGGCGGAGCGCCAGGTACGTTGGCTGCTCGAGCGCGGCGGTATGGAGGCCGTGAGCGCCCACTGCGCCCAGGCCTCGTCCCTCATCTACGACTGGGCCGAAGCCAGCCTGGCGGCGCGCCCCTTCGTCGACAATCCGGCCTGGCGCTCCCCCGTGACCGCCACGATCGAGATCGACGAGGCCGTGAGCGCCTCCGAGCTGGCGGCGCACCTGCGCGCGCGAGGGATCGTCGACATCGGCGCCTACCGCGGCGTGGGTGCCAATCAGCTGCGCATTGGCACGTGGCCGAGCGTGGAGATCGGGGACGTGGAGGCTCTCCTGGCGTGCATCGACTACTGCCTGGAGCGCGTGCTCTAGCTCCTCGCCGGGGACCAATCAGAGCGGGTCGACCGAGCGGCGCGGCGCGTCCACGGAGGAATCCGCCTCGATACCGACCCACGGGAAGGTCCGACGTCGCACAACGCGTCCCTTCCAGTGGATCATCGCCCACGCCCCGCAGATGAGCGCGATGCCGAGGGAGGCGATACCGCCAACCAGGATCGACCAGCGCGCACCGAACGTCGTGCCCACCCATCCGATGAGCGGCGATCCGATCGGGGTTGCTCCGAGGAACACCAGGGAGTACAGGGCCATGACACGCCCACGCTTATCGGAGTCGGTGCGCGTCTGCACGAGGGCGTTCGCACTCGTATTCATCGTCAGCATGCCAAAGCCCGTGGGGATCGACAGGAGGGCAAACCACCAGTACGAGGGCGACAGACCCAGCAGGATCTCGGCGGTCCCGTAGAAGGCGGCACCCATGAGAATCGTGCGCAGGCGAGGAGCTCGGCGCGCAGCGCCCGTGGATCCGAGAATCGAACCGAAGGCCATGAAGGTCGAGAGAATGCCGAAGGAGCCGGCGGCTTTTCCGAAGACCGTCGTCGCCATGAGCGCGCTCGTCATCTGGAAGTTCATGCCCAGGGCACTGACGACGAAGATCAGCGCCAGGATGATACGGATGTCGGTGCGACCGTGCACGTAGATCACGGACTCGCGCAGCTGGCCGCGGGCGCGCGGGACCAGCGTGCGCGGGTAGAGCCGGTCGCCGCGCATGAGAGCCAGCGCGATGACGGGAGCCATGAACATGACCGCGTCGATCACAAAGACCGGGCCGATCCCCCACCAGTCGATGAACAAGCCCGCGGAGGCTGGGCCGATCAGGCGCGCGGTATGGAAGGCGGTGGCGTTCAGGGCAACGGCGTTCGCCATCTTCTCGTGGGGCACGAGCTCACCCACGAAGGCCTGGCGCGCCGGGGTATCGACGGCGGAGATCGTGCCCGAGATAAACGCCAGGATGTACTGGTGCCAGAGTTCGCCAGTCCCCGTCAGGACGACGATGCCGATGATGAGGGAGACGAGGCCGACCCCCATCTGCGTACACTGCAGGAGACGGCGCCCCGGGATGCGATCCGCGAGGACCCCCGCCCACGCGGAGAACAGGATGATGGGGAGGAATTGGAGAGCCGTCACGAGGCCAACCTGCGACGCGTCGTGATCGGTGAGGACCGTCAGGACATACCAGTCCTGGGCGACGCGCTGGAGCCACACGCCCGTCGACGCAATGAGGGAAGCGACGAACCAGTACCGGTAGTTCACGTAGCGCATGGATGCAAACGTTGCCGACATGCCATTCCTCCCTCTCTCAATTCGCGCACTGTACGAGGCAGGTGCTGGCGGCGCCGACCGGCCCCCATCGGTGCACCTTCCCAGGATACGACCGCCCCGCCGGAGGAAGGCTCCGGCGGGGCGGGAAGGGCGTGAAGCGTGACGAATCAGCCGACGCCGAGGAGGCGCTGGATCGGGCCCATCAGGAAGTAGATGACGAACAGGGCGGAGACCAGCCACATGAGCGGGTGCACCTTGGCGGCCTTGCCCTTGACGAGCTGGATGACCGCGTAGGTCACGAAGCCCACGCCGATGCCGACGGACACGGAGTAACCGAAGGGCATGAAGGCGATCGTCATGAAGGCGGGGATCGCAACTTCCTTGGAATCCCAGTCAATGCCGGTCACCTGGGTCATCATGAGGAAGCCGACGAACACGAGGGCCGTAGAGGCGGCCTCGGTCGGGACCAGCTCAACGAGGGGCGCCAGGAAGGTCGACAGCAGGAACAGGATGCCGGTGACGACGGAGGCCAGGCCGGTACGAGCACCCTCGGCGACGCCCGAGGCGGACTCGACGTAGGAGGTGTTCGAGGAAACGCCACCAACACCGCCGGCCACCGCGGCCAGGGAGTCGACGATCAGGATCTGGCGGGTCTTGGGCGGGTTACCGTCCTTGTCGAGCAGGTTACCCTCGGCGCCGACGGCCACCATGGTGCCCATGGTGTCGAAGAAGTCGGCGAGCATGAGCGAGAAGACCAGCAGGATCACGGAGACGACGCCGAGCTTGCCGAAGCCGCCGAAGAGATCCACCTTTCCGAGCGTGTCGAAGACGGGAACCGCGATCGGGGATCCCTTGAGCTCGGGGACGGTCTGGCCCCAGCCGGTCGGGTTGGTCTCGGAGATGCGATCAATGTGGGCGAAGGCCTGAACGATGACAGCGAGGATCGTGGAGGCGATGATCGAGATCAGCACCGCGCCCTTCACCTTACGCACGTAGAGGATCATCATGAGGAACAGGCCGAACACGAAGACGAGGGCCGGCCAGCCGTCAAGCGACCCCGAAATACCGAACTGGACGGGGGTCGCGCCGGTGCGCACGATGCCCGCATTCACGAGGCCGATGAGGGCGACGAAGAGACCCAGGCCCACGGTGATGGCGGTCTTGAGGGCGGCGGGAACCGCACGGAAAACGGCCTCACGGAAGCCCGTGAGAACGAGCAGGAAGATGAGGATACCTTCCCAGGCGATGATGCCCATGGCCTCGCCGTAGCTGAGGCCGGCGCCGAGGACCAGGGTGAAGGCGACGACCGCGTTGAGGCCGAGGCCTGCGGCGAGCGCCAGCGGGTAGTTCGCGACAACGCCCATGAGGATCGTCATGACGCCCGCGACGAGCGCGGTACCGGCGGCGATGCCCTGGGTCGTAATCGAGCCGTCTTCGGGAACGGCATTACCCAGGATCGCCGGGTTGACGACCAGGATGTACGCCATCGCGAAGAAGGTGACAAATCCACCGCGGATTTCGTGACTAATCGTCGAGCCGCGCTTGGAGATCTGGAAGAACGAATCAAGTGACTGTGCGAAGCCGCCGCGGGATGGGGCGGTCTTTTCTTGTGTGCTCACCGGACAATCGTGCCTGCTCGGCCGCCCACGCGCAAACAAACTCATCATTTGCCCACTTGCTGAGAAAGCACCCGGGACTCAGTCCCGAGTGCTTTCTGTCAGTTTATAGCGGAATGAAAGGTCAGCCTTCCTGTTCCTCACCCGTCGAGGCCTCGGCCTGGGCGGACGTCACTTCGGCGACCGCAGCCTCGTCCTTCTTCGCCTCGTGCGATGCGCGCGGCATCGGCTCGGCATCGAGCGCCCCCTCGTTCACGCGCGAGGGACGCACGGGCCACGCGGTACCGTTCTTGGGGACGTCGGTCTCCGAGTGGGAACCACACGTGTGATCCAGAGAGACCACGGCCCCGTCGTCGGTCGCCCACTCGTTCGCACACACGCCAAACATCGTGCGCATGTCGCCGCCCATCTTCACGAGGAAGCCGCACGTGGAGCACGTGTTGCGCGGGCGACGCCCCGACTTCGGGCCGCGCTCCGACTCATACCAGCGCTTCGCGGCCTGGCTGTGTCCTTCCGGCGAGAGGACGCGCACTCTTCCTAAGCCGAGCTCTCGCACGACCGGCAGGTCCGGGTCCACGCTCGTGTCCTCGAAGCTCTGCACGAGACGTTCATCGTCCGCCTTGTAGGGCAGGACGTCGTCGCGAGAAATATCCGAGGGCCGCAGGCGATCCTCCCACGGCACCCACTCGGGGGCCAGAAGCGTGCCCTCACGGGGGGTCATATCGACTTCGCACACGGTGGCGACGCGTCCGCGCGGCACGCGGGCGACGGTCACGGCCCAGCACCAGCCCACGTAACCCGCGTCGGTCGACGCGAAGTAGTGGGTGGCCAGGCGCTCCGACACCATCTCGAATCCGACGTGCTCGCCGACGGGACGCGGGTGCGCGACGGCCTCGGCACCGGCGCGCGCGACGTCGACGGCGGCCTCGAGGACGGCGTCCTTCTTCACTGCCCGCAGGCGGGCACTAGTCTTAGGCATCAAATTCCTCTGCGACGGCGCGCAGCACCTTCGCGATCTTGGTCGCGTTGTCCGGGTACGATCCGCGGCGCAGCGCGGCGCTCGACGAGTCGAGGAGCTTAATCAGGTCCTCGACGACGGGCACCATCGCCTGCGGCTTGCGGCGCTTGGCTCGGGCAACGGAAGCTGTCTCCTTGAGGAAACGCACGCTCAGAGCCTGCGGTCCCTTTCGTCCGTCGGCCACCGAATACTCCACGCGAGCACCCACTCGCGGGTTAGCGTGGTCGGCCGGCAGCGCGGACGAGTGGAGGAAGACATCAGCGCCGTCATCTCCCGCAATGAAGCCAAAACCGCGATCTGCGTCGAAGAACCTCACTTTACCGGTGGGCATGGTCCCCTCCTTCTCTCAATAGTCTGAAAGCCCCTATGGGCTCTCCCTATCATAGGGCCCTCTTCCTCCGCGCGCGGGAGAGCGACCGACGCCTGTAGCGAACAGCACCGCTGCCCGCATTTCTCCACCCTCGTCACGTAGACTGACCCTACGGAAACAATCACCGACGCCGCGGTGCATCACACGCTAGACGCATACGGCACACATGGTGTATGTTGACCTGTTCGCCACATCGCAGGAGGACCCCGTGACACGAATCCGCCGTTTCAGCCTCATCGCTGTTCTGACAGCAATACTGCTTGCGCTGGGCCTTCCCGCGCTCGCAGCATCACCCATGTCCATCAGCGATTCGGTCACCGATCCCGACGGCTGGCTTGCCAGTGCAGACCGCTCCACGATCGAGTCCGCCACAAGCAGGGCCGCCTCCTCGGGCAAACCCGTCAAGGTCGTCGTGGTCGCCAACTTCTCGGGCACGGACGCAGACTCCTGGTGCAAGCAGACCGTCGAGCGCTCCTCCCTGGCCAACGGCACCGTCGTCTACGTCATCGCGTACTCGCAGCGCCGTGACGCGGCATGTTCCTACAACGGCCCCTCGAGTTCCTCTCTCCAGAGCGCCGTGCGCGCATCCGAGGCCCAGTTGACGCCCAATCCTCTCACGTCTTCCGCCGTCGCCAACGGGGTCAACGCCTTCGTCAATACCCTCCTCAGCGGCACGTCCAGTTCAGGTTCCAGTTCCACGGGCTCGAGTTACTCGAGCAACGCCGGCGCGACCAACGACGACGGCCGCTCGCTCTTGGGGTTCTTCTCCATGTTCCTGCTCCTCGTGGTCGGCGTCATTGCCATCGCTATCGGCGTTGCGCGCTCGTCGCGTCGCAACAGGCTCGCCGCCCAGCAGGCCACACAGGTCGACGCGGAGCGAGCAGCGCACGCCGCCCAGGAAGCGAACCGACAGCTCCTGTCCGCAGACGAGCAGGTGCGCACCGCGACGGACGAACTTAACTATGCGCGTGCCCAGTTCGGCCTGAACTCCACGGACGAATTCGCCCGCGCCATCGAAGCCGGGAAGGCGGCGGTCTCGCGCGGCTTTAGCGCCCAGGGGCAGATGAACTCCGCGACCGCGCCCGCCGAGCAGCTCCGCCTGGCCACCGCGATCATGCAGGATCTGGGCGCCAACATGAACCCGCTGAGTGCCATTCAGGCGTCGTTCGCCACCAAGCGCGCCGAGCAGGCCTCGCTCCCCGAGCGAATCGCCGAGGCCCGCGAACGCCTCGCGGAGGAACTGACGGATCTGGAGCGCGCAAAGTCCGAGCTGGCCAGCATTTCGACGCTCTACCCTGCGCAGATGCTCGCCTCCCTCCAGGACAACCCCGAGCAGGCCTCGGCCCTCCTCACCTCGGCGCGCACCGCACTCGATACCGCGGAGGCGTCCGCCCCCACCGACCGTGCGCACGCCGCGAGCGCCCTCGACACTGCCCTGCGCGCCCTGACGATGGCCAACCACCAGACCGACGCGATCTTCTCGGCGAAGTCCGACCTGGACGCGATCCGCGATCGCCTCGTCACGGCGATCAGCTCGATCTCCTCGGACATCACCGACGTCAACGAGCTGAACACGGATCCGGCGGTGTTTAACCCGATGGTGGCCGACGCTCACGCGGCCATCGCCGAGGCCCAGGCGGCCCTGGCGAACACGGGCGATCCACTCGCGGCCCTCGAGCACCTGCGCATGTCTGAGGCCACCCTGGACGCGGCACTCGAGCCACTGCGCACCAAGGAGGAGGCCTACGAGAAGGCGCGCACGGCAGCCGAGGCGCAGATTTCGCTGGCCGAGTCCGCCGTCTCTCAGGCCCAGCGCTACGTGCAGGGCCGACGTGGAGCCATCGATCTGGAGCTGCGTTCGACCCTCAACAACGCCGAGACGGCCCTGAGCACCGCTCAGCGCTCACTCGAGGACGATCCCGAGGCCGCGTCGACGCACGCGATGAACGCACGCGCCCTCGCGGACAGCGTCATGGCGACTCCCATCCAGAACTTCGGCGGGTCGTGGGGACAGCCCACTACGGGCAACGGGTCCTACACGGGCTCGTCCCTGGGCGACTTCCTCCTGTGGTCGACGCTGTTCTCGAATTCTGGTTCGCACCACCGAGACGGCTTCGATCCCTTCCACAGCGGTTCCAGCTCGTCTGGATCCGGCTGGTCCTTCGCTTCCGGCGGCGGCTCCGACTGGGGTTCGAGCTCGAGCAGCTCCGACTGGGGTTCGGGCGGCTGGTCCTCCGCCTCCGGCAGCTTCTGAGTTTTGCCCCACCCGTGAGGCCCGCACATTCCTTTGTTTGTGGGCCTCACAGCGTCCTTGTGGCCTCGGGAAACGTAAGCGAGTCCCTCACAGCTCCTCATATTTCCTCGTAAACTAAGAACGATCGCGAACCGGCGCCGCACCAAACAGCGTGTTGTCAGCGCGATCGAGCCGCACAGCAGAGCTTTATCGCTTCACCGACGAGCAGGAGGCACCGTGTCACGGATCCGACGCCTGGGTGTCGCAGCCATCATGATGGTTGCGATGCTGGTCAGCGGCGCACCCGCGTTCGCGACCGAACCGCTCACCACGAGCGGACACGTCACCGACCCCGACGGCTTTCTCAGCGACGAGCAACGCGAAACTATTGAGACCCCAGCGAAATCGTTTTATTCCACATACACCACGTACATCGACGTCGCCGTCATTCCCAACTTCTCCGGCCAGGAGCCATCAGCGTGGTGCAAGGCCACCCTCGAGAAATCACGGACTAAAGAAAAAGGCATCCTCTACGTTGTCGCCTACGAGGATGGTACGAACGTCTCCTGCGCGGGTGTGGAGCTAGCGAAAGATTCGAGTACCAGGCCGATGCTGGACGGCGCGCTACGTATCGCCCATAAAGACCATAAAACCACCCCACTGACCCCTGAAGAGGCAGTGGCGGGCTCTCGCACGTTCATCATCTCTCTACGCAGCGATTACGACTTCAGGGCACGCAACGCTGCCGAGAACAGCAAGAGGCGGCAAGCGGAGGAGAAAAGGCGCGAGGAGGAAAAGAAGGAAGAAGCCAAGAGGAATCGCGGCGCTAACATCATCATATCCGCGGTCATTGTGATTGCCATTGTCTCCAACCTATGGGTGTGGATCCGCAAACAGAGAGAATACGAATACGGCGAACCCCCAACTGTGGATGTGGATGAGGAACCCACCCCGATCGTGGACACCGTACGGCGCGACGCCCTGAGGGCCGCTGCGGAAGCACGGCGACGCTTGTCGGAGGCCGAGGAACAGGTGCGCGCCGCCGAAGAGGACTGGAACTTTGCTCGCGCCCAGTTCGGTAGCGCCGCGGCTGAAGAGTACGGACGTCGCCTCGAGGCGGCGAAGGCGGCTATTGCGCGCGGCTTCGACACCCACAAACAGATCGAGCAGACCCCTGATTCGCACGCCAAGCGACGCCTCGCTACGACAATCACGGAGGACCTCGACAAGAACCTGCCGCCCCTGCAGGACGCGCGCAAGGAGTTTGCCGCACAGCGCGAGAAGCGCTCATCGCTTCCCACCCAGCTTGCTGACGCTCGCGAGCGCCTTGTCGAGGAGCTCGCCGATCTGGAGCGCTCGAAGGAGGAACTCTCCAGCATTGCGGGCCTCTACACCGAATCCATGCTCGCTTCCCTCCAGGACAATCCGCAGCGCGCGGAACAACTGCTGGAGTCCGCTCGCGCGGCGTTGGAGACAGCCGGCGCGCATATCGACACCGACGCCACCCGCGCAGCCTCCGCGCTGGATACCGCCCAGCGCGCACTCACCATGGCCAATGCGCAGACGGATGCGATCTTCTCCGCAAAGACTGATCTTGACGCGTTCCGCGAGAGGCTCACCGCTTCCATCGGATCCGTGTCCGCCGCCCTGTCGGACGCGAAGCAGCTCGATTCCTCCGATGCTTTCTCTCCCCTTCTTGACGAGGCCGAGGCCACCATCGCCAGGGGACAGCGCGCGCTGGTTAGCGACGAGGATCCCCTCGGCGCGCTCGAAAGTCTTCGCGACGTGGAGCTCAGACTGGAAGCGGTCCTCGCTCCGCTAATGACTCAGGAAGATGCTAGGCGCAAGGCGAAAGAGACCGCTCAGCGCCATATTCGCGACGCCGATGCAGCCCTCGCCTGGGCACGCAAGTACCTGAAGGACCACGAGGGTTCGGCTCTCCTCGACGTGAACAAGCTGATGAGCGAAGCCGAACAGGCAATGACCGAGGCGCGCGAGGCCCTTGACGAAGATCCCTTACGAGCGAGCGCAGCGGCTTCGCGGGTCACCACGCTTACCAACCGCGCACTGGCCGCGCCAGGGCGACGATAGAGGAGGTTCACGCGGATTCCCCGCCACATGACGCTGACAAGCATGACCTCGTTATCTATGCCTCGACGCAGGGCATCGGCTCGCCACAGACTTATTTCCACCCGCACACGACCATCACCTACACTGATCTCACACCACTAGATCGTGACGCAAGATACACGTTATTGGAGACGCTGTGCTCCACGATGGTGTATCTTGATCTGTTCGCCACTCACCAAGGAGGATCACATGCCACGGATAAAACGCCTGGGCATCGCGGCCGTCATGGCCGCAGTGATGCTGGTCGGTGGCGCGCCCGCGTTCGCGACCGAGCCGCTCACGCCGAGCAGCTACGTCACTGATTCGGATAGCTTCCTCAGTGACGAGCAGCGCGCAAAGATCGAGACTGACGCAGAATCCCTCAACTCCAAGTATCACGTTCCCGTCTACACCGTCATCGTCCCCAACTTTTCCGACCAGGAACCGGCGAAGTGGTGCCAGTCCACCCTCGCCAATATCGAGCACAACGACAAGGTCATCCTCTACGTTGTCGGATATGAGGACGGAACGGACGTCTACTGCGTTGGCAACGAGATGGCTCGGTTGATACGCGGCAATGTGTTGACCGAAGGTTACATTAAGAGTGCACTATCGGCAGCCCGTCGGGCATACAAGTCGACCCCGCTCACCCCCGAGGAAGCAGCTGCGGGCCCAACAGCCTTCATCAGCGACCTACGCAACTCCTACTACACGGCCGAGGAAATTGCCTCCCGCCGCGAGGCATATAACCAGGATCTGACAAAGGAAACCAAGTACGACAAAATCAAGACCGTTCTCGCATTCCTCGGCGTGGGTTTCCTCTTTGTGATCGGTATTTTCGTCGAACTGTGGACAAAGCAGCGAGAAGAAGAAAAACAAGCCATAGAAATTGAAACGGCAGCATGGCGCGTGTCGCGCAGCAGGGATGCGCGCGAAGACGAAGCCGCACGGCGAGATGCCGACAAGGCGGCCCAGCAGGCGAATGATCGCCTCTCCCAAGCCGATCAGGAGGTACGCGACGCCGAGAAGGAGTGGGACTACGCCCGCGCGCAGTTCGGCATCGCCGCGACCGAACAGTTCCGCAACCGCATCAAGGAGGCGAAGGAGGCCCTGTCTCGCGGGGATGCCCTCTACAAGCAGTGCCGCACGGCGTACGACCCGGCGAAAAAAGAAAGCCTTGCGTCGCAGATCATCAACGAACTCGACACGCAGCTGGGTTTGCTGCGCGACGCGCAGGCCCC
>JAHACW010000033.1 GCA_018375675.1 Actinomyces sp.
TTCTGGTCTGAGCTCACGCGTCATGGGTGCTCTTCGTGGACAGGCAGCCCCGGACGTTCAGGTACAGCGCGATCTGACCGGAGGCCTTGCGCAGCGCTTGGCGGACCAGTATCACCGGGCGTGGGGTGAATCTCTGCGCAGGGCGCGTATCGTCGTCGATACGTCGTCGTTCGATGAGCTGCTCGACGTCGATGCGGCGGCGCAGCGCGCACGCACAGTCGCGCAGGAGTGGACGCGTGAGGTCACGCAGATTATTCGTGGCCAGGCCGAGTCCTCGCGCGTCAGCGGGCGCATGCTTGCGGGCGGCATCAACGTCGTGACGGTGTCACTCATGGTGACTGCTTTTACGATGACGGGTGGCCTCACGGGCGTTGAAGTTGGTATCGCCGGCGCATCGGCCGCCCTGTCCCAGACAATCCTGGAAGCCTATTTCGGCGAGCGTACGGTTCGTTCGCTGGCCGAGCAGGCCCGTGCGGCGCTCGAACGCCTCGCCGGTGAGTCGCTGTCGGATGTTGTTGCCCCGGTGAGCGCGCGCCTCGACCGCGCTTCCGACAAGGTTCTCATCGATAAGCTGGCGGCGGCCGCGGAGTGCGCCCGGGAGGTCCTGGCATGAGGCGAGCGACGAACCCCGTGGCGTCGGCCGCCCAGCAGCTCGACGAGATGTGCACCCTGGCAGCAAAGGATCTCGATCAGCAGGCTCTGGTGCGCATTCGTGAGCTCATTGACGTCACCTCCGAACGCAGTGAGGTCGACCCGTCCTGGTGCGTCATCGGCATGCTGGGAGGCACGGGCGCTGGCAAGTCTTCTCTCGTGAACGCGCTGAGTGGGGGAGAGGTCGTCACCGCGGGTGTTCGACGTCCCACGACGAATGAGGCATGCGCTGTGCTGCCGCGAGGCCGAGAACCGCAGGATTTGCTGGGATGGCTGGGTATCGGTCGTCGGGTGGAGGCGCCGCAAGCGCTGCCTGGCGACACCGTCGTCGTTGATTTGCCGGACATTGATTCGGTCGAGGCCAGCCACGCGGAGATCACCGATCGCCTAGCATCGCGCGTTGACGCACTCGTCGTTGTCGTCAATCCTCAGAAGTACGCGGATGCGCGTCTTCACGACGAGTGGCTGACACGATTGCGCTCGTCCCACGCGTCGGTGACGGTCGTCCTGACGCACATCGATACCATCTCCATGCCTGAGCGTGAGGCGATCGAGCAGGACCTGCGTCGTCTGCTGGGTGAGCGCGGAATGGCTGAGGCCGAGGTCTTCGCGGTCTCGTCGACGACGGGTGAAGGCATGCGCACGCTCATCAAGCACTTGACGCGCGAGGCCGAGCGGGTCTCTCAGCAGGCGTCGCGCGCGCGTGCTGCGCTGCGTGAGGCCTCCCGGCTGCTGCGTGAGTCTTTGGAGCTGACCGGCACGGTCCGAGGCCTCGAGACCGATGGTCTGGCCGCCGAATTGGCTGGCACGGCTGCTGACCTTGCGGGTGCCCCCATCATCGCCGAGGCCGTGGCCGACTCGACGCTGCGCGCCGGACGCCGGGCGGGCGGCTGGCTGCCGTTGCGCTGGCTGGCCACTGCGGGTGTGGACCCGCTGCGCCGCCTGCATCTGGACGATGAATCGCGCGCCGAGGGGGCGACGACTCCGACGTTGCCGACTCGGTCCGCCTCCGATGAAGCTGCTTTCGTGAACGCCGTTCGTGGGGCCGTTGGAGAGCGCGCGCAGGCGCGTCCTGCCCGGTGGCGTGCCGCGCTGGTCGAGCGTGCGCTCAGCGGGGCACGAGAGGTTCCGGACGCAGCGCACCGTGAGGTTGCGGAGCATATTCGCGTCTCGACCGGATCCCCGGCGCTGTGCCGTGTGCTGGGTGGCGCGCAGCTGCTCGCGTGGCTCGGCGTTGTCGTGGGTGTTGCGTGGATCGTTCTCGTGCACCTGGGCAGGGCTGTCCTCATCGATGTTCGGGTCCCCGCGCTCGGGCCGATTCCGCTTCCGACGGCTCTGGTTGCACTGTGCCTGTTGATCACGGTGCTGTGCGCGTGCGTGAGCCGAGCAGTCGCCCGGTGGGCTGCATCGCGCCGTCGACGTGTCGTGATGCGCGACCTGCGGGGACTGTGCCGCGATGCGGTCGATCGACTCGTCGTTGCTCCCCTGCGTTCCGAGGACAATCGACAGGTGACGATCGCCTCGTTCCTCGCTCGCCTGCCCCTCTGAGGGGCGTTCCGTCGTAGAGGGCGGACGATTCGCAGACAGTGAGTTCGCCGACCACACGCCTCTGTCAGCTGCCTGCGAGGGTATGCTGATGATAGCGATGAGGCGCTGCCCCTTGTTATGGTGCCCGCGGGATGCGGGATTTGTTGTTATGGGTGAGGCCGCGCCGAGGAGCCGAGTAGGCCCGCCCCGATGGTTTTGCTGACACCGATTGCACCACGCAAGGATGAATTATGCCCTCTGACGATTTCATGGAACGCGCTGACGACGAGCGCGAGATGACGACGATTGCCGACTATATTGACGACCTCGACGATGATCGTGACCTCGACGATGATCGCGCGGACGAGGAGGACACGGATACCGTGACCTTCGCGAGCCTCGGCCTGCCCGAGGAGATCCTCGCGGCCGTCACCGACATGGGATTCCGCGTCCCCACGCCGATTCAGGCCGCTGCTATCCCGCCGCTGCTGGAGCTGCGCGACGTTGTCGGCATCGCCCAGACGGGTACCGGTAAGACCGCTGCATTCGGTCTGCCGCTCCTAGCAATTGTTGACGCGGACGAGCGTGATGTTCAGGCTCTGGTCCTGGCCCCCACCCGTGAGCTCGCGATGCAGAGCGCCCAGGCGATCGAGGATTTCGCCGCACGTACGGCCCGCCTCGACGTCGTCCCCGTCTACGGTGGCTCACCCTACGGCCCGCAGATCGGCGCCCTCAAGCGAGGAGCACAGGTCGTCGTCGGCACCCCGGGTCGTGTCATCGACCTCATCGAGAAGGGCGCCCTCGACCTGTCGAACGTGCGCATGCTGGTCCTCGACGAGGCTGACGAAATGCTGCGCATGGGCTTTGCCGAGGACGTCGAGACCATCGCGTCGAGCGCCCCGGAGGACCGCCTGACCGCGCTGTTCAGCGCCACGATGCCCGCGGCCATTGAGAAGGTCGCCCGCGAGCACCTGAAGGATCCGGTCAAGGTTGCGGTTTCCACCGAGTCTTCGACGGTCGACACCATCCACCAGACCTACGCGGTGGTGCCCTACAAGCACAAGATCGGTGCGCTCTCGCGCGTGCTGGCCACCCGAGCTCAGCACATCAAGGAAGGCCAGGAAGAGGCTGACGCCGCCATCGTCTTCGTGCGTACCCGCGCCGATGTCGAAGAGGTGTCGCTGGAACTGTCGGGCCGAGGCTTCCGCGCCGCCGGCATCTCCGGCGACGTCGCCCAGACCGAGCGCGAGCGCATGGTCGAGCGCCTGAAGAACGGCTCGCTCGATGTGCTGGTCGCGACTGACGTGGCCGCCCGAGGCCTCGACGTCGAACGTATCTCTCTCGTCGTCAACTTCGACGTTCCGCGTGAGCCCGAGGCCTACGTCCACCGCATCGGTCGCACCGGCCGTGCGGGCCGTGAGGGCCGTGCGCTGACATTCTTCACCCCGCGTGAGCACGGCCGTCTGCGCCGGATCGAGAAGTTGACGGGTACCGAGATGGAAGAGGTCGAGATTCCTTCGCCTGCAGCCGTCTCCGAATTCCGCGCCAGTCGCCTGCTGGAGGGTCTGTCCGCTCGTATTGAGCGCGGCCGTCTCGACATGTACAAGCGTCTGCTCGCCGACCTTGGTGATGAGATCTCCGTCGAGGACATCGCCGCCGCCCTCATGGCGACGGCTGTCGGCGACGAGGGTCCGGCTCCGCGCCGCGAGAAGGACCGCCGTGGCAATGGCAAGATCCGCCGTGAAGAAACGCTCGATGAGTCCGGCGAGTTCGTCGGCGCCACCTTCGAGGCAGGTCGCGACAAGGACCGCCCGCTCAAGGGCGGTGCAAACGGTGCCCGTCGTCGCGGCGGCGGCCGCCCGGCACCCGGCTCCGGTACCCGCTACCGCATCGAGGTGGGCAAGAAGGACCGCGTGAAGCCCGGTTCGATCGTCGGCGCGATCGCAGGTGAGGGCGGCATTGACGGCCGCGATATCGGCAACATCGAAATCTACCCGACCTTCTCGTTGGTCGATATCACCGCGGACCTGTCCGGCGAGCAGCTGTCCCGTATCTCCAAGGGATACGTGTCTGGCCGTCAGCTGCGCATCCGCGTGGATGAGGGTCCCGGCAGCCGTTCTCATGGCGACCGCGACGGTTTCGAGCGCCGTGAGCGCCGCGACTTCGACCGCGATAACCGAGGCCGTGGCGGCTACGGTGATCGAGAGGGCCGCTTCGGGGACCGTGACGAGAAGCGTCCGCACCGGTTTGAAAAGGGCGATGGATCGCGTCCGCGCCGCAGCGTTCGCACCGAGCGCTGGGAGAAGGACATCAAGCGTGCCCGCCGCGATCGCGAGGGTGGCCGCGATGGTGGTTGGGACCGCGATGGAGGCCGCGACGGCGGACGCCGCCACTTTGGCAAGCGTCGTTACGACGACTGAGCGCTTGCCGCATCACCCGTGGAGCGTTCCGGTGAGGGACGCAGACGCGTCACTGCGACCACGGTGAGGATGGCGAGCGCAGCAGCAATCACCCAGTAGGGAGCGTAGGCCGCCCCGCCCACCGTGGCGGTGGCGGCCCACGCGCTCATGGCCACGGACACGAGGGCGAGTTCGAGGGCAGGTCCTGCTGAATCAGCGACCTGTAGCCAAGAAGCGACGCGCCCGTGCTTGGATTCGGGGGTGACCTCGAGTGCCATGACGGACAGGGGCGCGTGAACGAGACCGACTCCGAGGCCGACGAGCAGCCAGCCGATGAGGGCTACCCACACGGGGATCGAGGGGAACAGGATTGCTCCGACGGGGATCGCTCCGATCGCCATGAGTGTGCCGCCGATGACCGGGAGCCGGCGGCGCAGGTGTGGATCGTGAACGCGTGCCTGGCCGACTGCGCCAATCGCCCAGGTGATCGACCCGACGGTGACCCACCAGGCGGAGGATGCCTCGGACCACCCGTGTACGCGCTGGAGGATGAGCGGGATCATGACAGCGAGACCGACCTGTGAGGCCATTGCGCTTAGCCTCGCAAGGATCGCCGAGGGCATGCCGCGGCGGGAGTGGAAGGTTCCACGCGGCAGGAGGCGGGGCAGCGCCCAGACGGTGATGCACGCGCCGAGGGCGAAGACCCCGAATTGTGCCAGCGGTGTGGGCAGCGCGCCCGCAAGCTGCAGCAGCATGACGCCAATTCCGACAAGCCCGGCGTCTCGCGAGAGGGACGCGAGCATGGGGGAGCGCTGCCCCTGTGCAGTCGGGATCGAGCGCAGGACGTAGGCGATGGGGAGCGCCGCGACCGCAACGAAGAGCGGAACGACGCCGAAGACGTAGCGCCAGCCCCACTCCTGGGTCACGTGGCCTGCGATCGCGGGGCCGACCAGCGAGGGGAGAACCCACGCCAACGAGAAAGACGCAAAGAACGAGGGACGGTGACGAGGGGAAGCGACCGCTCCGATGAGGACGTAGAGCGGGACAATGAGGAGACCTCCACCGAGCCCCTGAAGCGCACGGCCGACAACGAACACGACCACGTTTGTGCCCGCGGCGCACACCACCAAACCGACAGCGAAGAGAACCAATCCCCCGAGCAGGACAAAACGGGGTCCCTTCCAATCCGCCAGTGCTCCCGCGACCACGGTGGCGCTGAGCTGCGTCGCCAACGCCGCGCCCGAGGCGATCGGGTACCAGGCGGCAGCGTCAAAAGACTGGACGACTGCGGGCATGATCGTCGTGGCGGCGAGCTCCTCGAAAGCCACGAGGGTAATGAGGAGAACCGACCCGATAGCCAAGCCAATTTCGGACGGCGTCCAGGAAGTGCTGGCAGGGGAGGTGGAATCGGCGGTTGGCATGGTCACTATCGTACTCGCGGCACGCGCGACTCTTCGGAAGGCAGGCGTACAATAACAGCGCCGCCGCCTGTCTCGCGGATGGTAACTACGAAAGGAATCACAGTGCTCCGCACTCACAACATCGGAACCCTCGGCACCGACCTTGTCGGTCAGACTGTGACGCTCACCGGTTGGGTGGATCGTCGTCGTGACCACGGTGGCGTGGCGTTCATCGACTTGCGTGACGCTTCTGGCATCGCCCAGGTTGTCGTCCGCGACGAGCGTGTCGCCCACGAGCTGCGCTCCGAGTTCGTCCTGAAGGTCACCGGCGAGGTCTGCGCTCGCCCCGAGGGCAACGAAAACCCGCACCTGGCCACCGGCGCCATCGAGGTGATGGGCGACGATATTGAAATCTTGAACACCAGCGCACCTCTGCCGTTCCAGGTGTCCTCCAATGCTGAAGATTCCGGCAACGTGGGTGAGGAAACCCGCCTGAAGTACCGCTACCTCGACCTCCGTCGCGAGCCCGAGCAGTACGCGATCCGCCTGCGCTCGAAGGTCTCCCGCGCTGCCCGTGAGGCGCTCTACGCCCGCGACTTCGTCGAGATTGAGACACCGACCCTGACCCGTTCGACCCCCGAAGGCGCCCGCGACTTCATCGTCCCGGCACGTCTGTCGCCCGGCTCTTGGTACGCACTGCCCCAGTCGCCCCAGCTCTTCAAGCAGCTGCTCATGGTGGCCGGCATGGAGCGCTACTTCCAGATTGCGCGCTGCTACCGCGACGAGGATTTCCGCGCCGACCGTCAGCCCGAGTTCACCCAGCTCGACATCGAGATGAGCTTCGTCGACCAGGACGACGTCATTGAGGTCGCCGAGGACGTCCTGAAGAACGTGTGGGCGCTCATCGGCTACGACCTGTCCACGCCGATCCCGCGCATGACCTACAAGGACGCGATGGAGCGCTACGGCTCGGATAAGCCCGACCTGCGCTTCGGCCTCGAGCTCACCGAGCTCACCGAGTACTTCAAGGACACGACGTTCCGCGTGTTCCAGGCTCCCTACGTGGGTGCCGTCGTGATGCCCGGTGGCGGTTCGCAGCCGCGTCGTACCTTCGACAAGTGGCAGGAGTGGGCCAAGGCGCGCGGCGCCAAGGGCCTGGCCTACGTCACGATCGCCGAGGACGGCACGCTGGGTGGTCCCGTCGCCAAGAACATCACCGAGGCCGAGCGTGAGGGTCTGGCTGCCGCGACCGGCGCCAACCCCGGTGACTGCATCTTCTTCGCCGCTGGCAAGCCCACCCCCTCGCGTGAGCTACTTGGCGCCGCCCGCCTTGAGATTGGTAAGCGCTGCGACCTCATCGATCCCGATGCCTGGGCTTTCACCTGGGTCGTCGACGCTCCGCTCTTCAAGCCCACCGGCGACGCCGAGGCCGAGGGCGACGTCGCGCTGGGCCACAGCGCCTGGACGGCCGTCCACCACGCGTTCACCTCGCCCAAGCCCGAATGGGTTGACTCCTTCGACAAGGACCCGGGTAACGCGCTGGCCTACGCCTACGACATCGTCTGCAACGGCAACGAGATCGGCGGCGGCTCCATCCGTATCCACCGCCGCGACATCCAGAACCGCGTGTTCAACGTGATGGGCATCGGCGAGGAGGAAGCCCAGACGCAGTTCGGCTTCCTGCTGGATGCCTTCAAGTACGGCGCCCCGCCGCACGGTGGTGTCGCTTTCGGTTGGGACCGCATCGTCTCCCTGCTGACGAAGTCCGACTCCATCCGCGACGTCATCGCCTTCCCGAAGTCCGGCGGCGGTTTCGACCCGCTGACCGAGGCCCCGGCCCCGATTACGCCCGCGCAGCGTAAGGAAGCCGGCGTCGACGCGAAGCCGAAGAAGCGCGGCGAGGAGGCCTCCGAGGAATCCGAGAAGTGATTCCTTCGCCGTGACCTTGTCCACGGAACCCCCATCGGTTACCGACCGGTGGGGGTTTCGTGCACAATAGGGGTATGTCGTACGTCGAGATGCACCCTGAGAATCCGCAGGCACGTTTGGTCAACACGGTCGTTGACCTGCTGGAACGCGGCGGCACGATCGCGCTGCCTACCGACTCCGGCTACGCGATCGCCACGAAGGCGGGCAACAAGGCGGGTATGGACACAATCCGTGCCATCCGTAAGCTCGATGACAAGCACAACTTCTCGTTGCTGTGCCACTCGTTTGCGCAGTTGGGCGAGCTCGTGATCATTGATAATCACGAGTTCCGCACCATGAAGGCGCTTACCCCCGGACCCTACACGTTCATCCTGCGGGGGACCAAGGAGGTCCCGCGCATCATGCTGAACAAGAAGAAGCACACGGTGGGCGTGCGCATCCCCGATCATGTCATTACGCAGGCGATCGTCGAGGCGCTGGGTGAACCCCTGGCCTGTTCGACGCTCATCATGCCGGGCGAGGAAGAGCCGCTGACGGACGGTTTCGACGTGGATGATCGTATCGGCCACCAGGTCGACCTGGTCGTCGTGGGACCCGTGGGCGTCGCTGAGCCGACCACGGTCATCGACTTTGCCGGTGGGGACGCTGTCGTCGCGCGCGTCGGCGCAGGCGATATTTCGCTCTTCGACTGAGCGCGTGGCCTTCGAGCAGACGTCTTTTTCGCGCACCGGTTTTTGCCGGCTGCGCTGGGAGGCATCAGACGGAATTTATCGTTATGCCGACGGGCTCCCGATCGTCGGACCGCGCCTTGTCATTGATGGGGTCGACGCTGTTCGCGTCACTTTTCAATGGGGCGCCCAGGCCGCGGCTGACTGCTACGTCGTCCTGAACACGATCACGGATCGGGCGCGCGAGCACCTCGACGACTTTTGCATGTCGATAGGGCCTGAGCGCGGGGATGCTCGGGCGCTCGTGTGTGCTCTTCCCGCGGACGCGATCCTCAGCTACCAGAAGGTGATTGTCGGGCCGTCGGGCCTCAACCCCAGCGTGGGTACGGACATGGGGGAGTGGATCCGATTCCTTGACGATGCGTCTCCCGATTCGTCGAATCCGCTCAGGGTCGTGAATGGACGCGGTGCCGCAGCCTCACTCTTTGTTGGGCCCGATGCACGGGTGGTGTGGCCGTCGCAGGATCTGTCTGCTCCCGAGATGCGTGCGGCGCGTGAACAGAACATCGCTGCGAATGTGAGCGCGCGTCTCTCTGTCGCGCGCCGCCATGATGTGATCGTTCATGACGGCGACGCGGATCCGACGTGTACGATCATCCTCTTCGACGGCGAGATCTGGCGGAGCAACGGCGTCGGCTGGCTGACGCGGCGCTATCGGGGCCTGCGCGTCGTGACGATCGACGCCGGAGATCTGGGCGCGCGCGAGGCGGAGCTGACCGACGTGGACAGTGTCGTGGCGCTGCTACGGGCAGTGTGCGACGAGGCTGGGGCGGGGCCTGTGATGGTCGCGGGCCAGTCCTACGGCGGTCTGGCTGTGTTGGAAGCGGCGCTGTGCAGTGATCTTCCCCTCGATTGTGCGGTCGCCCAGTCTCCGTCCCTGTGGTGGGGAGGAGAGCAACGAGGAGTTGGCGAAGGGACGCTGATGGGCGACCTTCGCGCCGGGCGCGTTCGGCCGCGCCGGGATGTGCAGCTGCGCCTGCAGGTGGGCACGCTGGAACAAACAATGCGCCCCGTGGTCGATTCGTGCGCTGAGCTTGTGCGAGGCCTGGGGGTGCCCGTCGACGTGGACCACTACCGCAGCGGGCACGACGTCGCCTGGTGGCGCGAGGGCATCGTGCGTAGCCTCGATGGGTGGTGTGCTTTTTCATACTGACCGGGATTGAGATAGCCCAGATCAATGTGCAGTCTGTAGGTTAGGCTTACCTATGCACCTGATAAGATCGACTGAATTGAGGCACTCGTGCACCTGTCGACGCGAATTCGCGCCATCGTCGGCGTCGCTTTGACCGCTCTCGCTCTGGGAGCTTGCTCGTCTAACCAGCCCGCCCCGGCCTCGTCCCCCGAGGCCTCCGCGATGTCCGAGAGCTCTGCGACGCGCACCGTCACCGACGCGTCCGGCCAGGAGGTTACCCTGCCGTCGCACCCCAGCCGTGTTGTCACGCTCTCTGAGCCGACGACCGACAATGCGCTCGCTCTGGGCGTGACCCCGATTGGTGTCGTCTCGGGCCGCGGCCAGCAGACGGTCGCCAACTACCTTGTTGATCGTGCGGGTGACATCCCGATTCTGGGCTCCATCGGTACTCCCAACCTCGAAGCCATCGGTGCGGCGCACCCGGACCTGATCCTCGTTGACGGCACGTCGGTGAAGAACAACGATACTGAAACGCTGAACGCGCTGAGTCAGATCGCGCCCGTCTTCTTCACCACGCAAAAGGGCGGCGACTGGCGCGAGACCTTCACCCTGACGGCCGACGCGCTCGGCCTTGCCGACCAGGCTGAGACCAAGCTCGCGGAATTCGACAAGCACGTTGCCTCCGTCAGTGCCCGCCTGAAGGACGCCGGCTACCTCGATCAGACCTACTCGGTCGTGCGTTGGCAGGGCGATAGCGCCGGACTCATCCTTAAGGAGCTGCCCGCCGGCCAGGCTCTCACCGCGCTCGGCATGAAGCGTCCCGCGAACCAGGATCGTGACGGCGAGGGTCACTCCGAGCCCGTCTCACTGGAAAACATCGATCAGATTGACGCTGACTGGATCTTCTTCGGCACGCTGGGCAAGGCCTCGGTGAATAACCCCTCCGCCGGTGGCAACACGGGCGTCGAGGCCTCGGCCGCTGCCCTCGAAGAGGCGAAGAACACCGTCGGTTTCGACTCGCTCGGCGCTGTCCAGGCGAACCACGTCATCCCCGTTGATGGCTCCCTGTGGACCTCCACCGGTGGGTACCTCCTCATGGACGGCATCATCTCGAGCATCGAGGCCCAGTTCGTCCCGGCCTCCTGATGTTGATGGCCAAACGATCCGGGTTGATGACCTGACATGACGACACGTCGCATCACCAGCGTCGCCATTGCTTGTGCAGTGGCGACGCTGGTGCTTGCCCTCGTCGCCCTCGCCTCCCTCGCCTTTGGCTCACGTCAGATTGCTCCCGACGTGGTGTGGGATGCGCTCGTGAACGGCGGCGTCAGTCAGGACGCCCAGGTGGTCACGCAACTGCGTGTTCCTCGCACCGTCGCCGCGCTCGTCATTGGCGGGGCACTGGGGCTGGCAGGTTCGATCATGCAGGCGATGACTCGTAATCCTCTTGCGGATCCCGGTGTACTCGGCATCAACGCGGGGGCGGCCTTTCTCGTCGTGACCGTCACCGCTGCGAGTGGCGTCGCCACTCGCACGTCGACGCTGGGCGCCTCTCTTATCGGTGCGGGTGTTGCCGCCGGTCTCGTCTTCGCTATTTCGGGGAGCGGGGGTGGCTCTCGATCACGCCTCGCCCTGGCGGGCATTGCCGTATCGGCTGCGCTCGCCTCACTCACTCAGGCCGTTCTCGCCGCGAATCAGTTTGCGTTCAACGAATTTCGATACTGGGCATCGGGATCATTGGAAGGCGTTGATATGGCCTCGGTGGCCAGCGCGGGCACTGTGATAGCCGGCGGTGCAGTGGTTTCCCTGTTCATCACCTCGGCACTGGGGGTCCTTGCCCTCGGCGAAGACGCGGCTGTGAGCCTCGGAGTGCGCGTGCGACTCATCCGTTTGCTTGGGGTTGTCGCTGTGACGGCACTGGCCGGGGGAGCGACTGCTCTGGGAGGGCCCCTCACGTTCGTCGGCCTCGCGGTGCCGCTCATGGTTCGGCGCGTTGTTGGAGCCCGGCAGGGGGCTATTGCCCTCTGGTCTATCGTGGTCGGTGCCGCTTGGGTGTGCGGTGCTGACGTCGTCTCACGCCTCGTGCTCGCCCCGTCCGAGGTGCCCGTGGGTGTCATCGTCGCTCTGATTGGCGCTCCGTTCTTCATTCTGGGGGCGCGTGGAAAGGGCATGTCATGACGCCAGCTCCGTCGCGCTACAAGAACGTTTCGCTGCGCCGTTTATCGGTGCGCATCCACCGGCGCAGCGCAGCTGTCGTGGTCATCGGATTCATTCTCCTCGTTGCGTTAGCCGTTTATTCGCTGACTTTGGGGGACTATGGGCTGAGTGCCGCCGACTCGTTCCGTCGTCTTGTGGGTGACGGCGGGCCTCGGGACGATTTTCTTGGTGTCTACTTCGTCCAGTCGGTGCGCCTACCGCGCATGCTCGCAGCGATTGCCGTCGGTGTAGCGCTTGGGATTGCTGGGTGTATCTTCCAAACGATTTCGGGCAATCCACTCGGTAGCCCCGATATCGTTGGTCTGTCGACGGGCTGCGCAACTGGCGCTTTGATCGCGATCATCATTTTGGGCTCGAGCCCCACGGTCACTGGGGTTGGCGCGTTGCTCGGCGGACTCGTTTCGGGTGCGGTCATTCTCGCGTGCGCAGGTGGCATGCGAGTCACGGGTATTCGTGTCGTCCTCGTGGGCATTGGCTGCTCGGCGGCCTTGCGCGCTGTCAATTCGCTGCTCATCGTCAAGGCTCCGCTGGAAGCAGCGCAGCGTGCGCAGCTGTGGAGCGCCGGCTCATTCTCCGGCGTTACTATCACGCGTCTGATGCCTCTGCTGATCGTGCTTGGTGGCGTCGTTGTGGTGTGTGCGGTTTTCGCTGTGCCCCTCGGCCTCGTCGCGATGGGTGACGATGTGGCGACGGGCCTCGGTGTGCGAGTGCGTCGCACCCGCGTACTCCTTATCGTCGTCGCGATCCTACTCGTTGCATCCGCGACGTCTGTAGCGGGGCCGGTTGCTTTTGTTGCACTCGCCGCTCCGCATGTCGCGCATCGGCTGTGCGGCGGCGGGGGAGTCGGATTCACATCCGCTGCTCTCGTCGGAGCCCTGCTTGTGCTGGTCTCAGACGTGTGCGCACAGAGGCTCGTCGCTCCGGCCGAGCTTCCCGTCGGCGTCGTGACGGGCGTCGTTGGAGGCATCTACCTTCTCTGGTTGTTGATTCGTGAGGTGAGATCGTGAGTGAGTCTGCTGCGAGCCGCGGGCTGAGTGCTCGGGACATTGTCGTCGGATATGGGAAAAATGACCCGATCCTCGAAGGGCTTTCTCTGGATGTTTTGCCAGGAGAACTGACCGTTATTGTTGGCCCGAACGCCTGCGGAAAGTCGACGCTCCTGCGTTCGCTGGCCCGAGTGCTTGGCGTGCGACGCGGTGTGGTCGAGCTGGATGGGCGGAGCGTTGCCGACATGAATCAGAAGGCTCTCGCACGTCGACTCGGTTTGCTTGCTCAGTCGTCGGTTGCTCCAGGTGACATGTTTGTCGAGGATTTGGTTGCTCGCGGCCGTTATCCCTATCAGTCGGTGCTCCATCAGTGGAGTTCTGAGGACGACGAGGCGGTGGCTCGCGCGATGACGGACGCTGGGGTTGCTGACCTGGTGGGGCGTCGAGTTGGCGAGCTGTCGGGTGGACAACGTCAGCGTGTATGGATCGCGATGTCGCTTGCCCAGGCAACGGACATTCTGCTCCTTGATGAGCCAACGACGTATCTCGACCTCAACCACCAGCTGGAAGTCCTGCGTTTGGCGCAGCGCCTCCACAGGGACGGCGTGACGGTCGTGGCCGTACTGCATGATCTGCATCTGGCATTCCGGTACGCGACCCACCTTGTGTTCATGAAGGACGGCGAGGTTGTGGCCCAGGGGGAGCCGCGGGACGTTGTGACGGCAGATCTTATCGAACGTGTTTTCAGCGTGCCCTGCAGGATCATTGACGACCCTGAAACCGGATCGCCACTGGTGATTCCGACGCGATGACGGCGGCGTTGTGATCCTCGATATCTCAAATGTTGACCGGCGGGTCATGCAGCACCATGATTGTTGGATAATATAACTCACAAGAAGCTGTTAGAAGGCTGATATTTCCTGATAAAAACGTGTTTTGACTGCATGTTCCGGTATTTTGCTTGTTGTTCGCAATTGCAGAATAGGCGTCAGGCAATAATATGGTGTCTGTAGCTAGTGGTTACTCGGACACTGACATATTGATTCGGAGCCTGGTGAAGCCAATTAGCGCACGACATCCCGTCGAGATAGAAAAGGACACAGATGGCGATACAGATGCGATCATACGGTAGGGGACTGCGCATGCCTCTACTGGCTCTGACCGCGTCTGCTTCCATCGTCGGTGGAGTGTTTGTCGCTGCGCAGCCCGCATATAGTGTCGACGGAGTTGCTGGCGTAGGCGGACAGTGTCTCACCGCTGCCGAAGAGGGGGCGTCCATCGTCGTTTCGTCGGTTGTCCCTGTCGGTTCTCCGCTGCATGTGGAGGGTTCTGGCTGGGGCGCCAGTTCTGAGACGTCGCGCGGCTTTGTCATCGTCACGCTCGACGACGGGCAGGAGGTGCGCCCCGACGGCGTCGCTCTTCCTGCCTGGGTTCCCGCGGCTGTTGCTCGAAATAAGACTGCGTGGAGCGTCGCCGAAGTGTCGACCGCCGGCGCATTTAGTGCCGACATTGAGCTGCCGTCGACCTGGGAGGTCGGCTCCGAGCACTCGATCATGATCGGCGACGGCGTGACCGGCACCTACGTGCAGGTGTCTGTGACGGTTGTTGAGGCCACTGCGCAGGCGCATGCGTGCTCTCTGACGCCGACGGACGAACCTTCTCGCGAGCCCGCGGATGAGCCGTCGACGGAGCCTGATGGTCACGCGACCTCCGATGCGGCCACTGATGGACCCACGGATTCTCCCGCGGACAACGCGGCTGACAATGCTGCGAAGCCCGATTTTGATCTGACCGACGATGCTTCTGCAGACGCGGCAGGCGACGCGTCGGCCAGCGCTCCCTCGACTGTGGTGGCACCTCCGTCCCCTCGCGCGACCCCCTCAGCAGACGCCTCGGATACCACGCGCTCGTCGGTGACCCCGACACCCTCCGCCTCGGCCTCGTCTGCGTCTTCCTCCGGCGGTAACGGCTCTTCTTCGAGTGGTAGTGGCGGTGCCGGCTCGACCGATGACTCACCGTCCCCCTCCCCGTCCGCAGAGCAGGAGAGTGTGTCTGCTTCGCAGATTGGCCCCAAGGCTCATTCCGAGCAGCAGGCCACGAACCAGGCTGTTCGCGAGCAGGAGTCTCGCCTCAATGGCTGGATCCTCGCTGGTGGCGGTCTCCTTGCCCTCCTTGGAGCGATCGTGACGGTCAGCATTGTTCGCCGCTCGCACGGACTGCTGCGCTAAAGGTCGCACACCTGTGGCGATGCGCCGGGAATATGTGCATTAACCACATGGTGTGTGTTGGGATTTAGCATTCGTGCGTTACGCCTGTTACTCTTGATCCGATACAATAGTTTCTGCGGATTGAGTCACTAAGGAGAACGGTATGCAGCACGGACGAGCATCGTCTGCCATAGCCGCTCGGAGCTTCGTCGGTCGCAGTCGGGTCATGAGCCTGCTGATGGCGCTATTCCTGTTCGCGGGCATCGGTCTTGCTATCCCGGGTTTCGCCGCGCGCGCCGATGATGCGGTCCCGCACTATGCCCTTCGGGCGGGGGACAAGCTCAAGGTCAATATCGCGAACAATGCCGACTTCGCGGCCAAGTTCGCTGCAACCGGCCACTGGGGCCTCATCCTCGATCATGGGGGTGTCACTCCGCTCACACGCCCGACTTTCAAGCGCGGCGGCGAGACGGTCACGCCTTCGGACCCTGATCTGTGGGCCGCTCAGTCGTTGGAGGATTTGTATATCACCGCAGATGTGCCCGACGGCACGAACAATGTCGAGGGCGTGAAGTGGCTGCCGGGGGAGACGCACACAATTACCTTCGTGCTGTACCGCAGTGACTCTTCGGGCGTCGAACCCAACCCCATGTATGGCACGGTGAGCATCTACACGCCGTACACCGACAATATCGACAATCCGACGCCTGCTCCCACCGCAGACCCGACGGCTTCGCCGGCTCGCACGGACGAGCCGACGGCCGAGCCTGCCCCCACGACGGATCCTGAGCCTGCTCCGACGAGCGAGCCGACCGCTGATCCAGCTCCGGTGCCCGCACCGGACCCGGTCGTTGAGCCCACGACGGAGCCTTCCGTCGCTCCCGCACCGGTGCCCGACGACCCGCAGCTACCGGCCGTGCGCCCGAGCCCGACTCCTTCCGAGAGCGCGTCCCCCACGCCCAGCCCGTCCGCTTCCGCGACCGCTTCGCAGCCGTCCGAGACCCCCGTCTCGCCGATTAGCGACGTGTCCCAGCTCAACGACTCGAATAAGGGCGGTGTCAGCGCAGCCTTTACAGCCGGCCAGCTGACGATCAACGTGCCGTCGGAGAAGGCTGCCGTCGGCGACTGGGTGAGCGCCAATATCATGCAGACCGGCGAGGCCCGCTGGCTGCAGGTCGAGGATTCCAACAAGGTCACCATGGACCTCACGGGTCTGCCGACCGGTGAGTACAAGGTTGTTGTTGCAAACCGCTCGCACGAGCTCGTTGGATGGGCCGAATTTAAGGTCGCTTCCGCTGTCGGTGCAGCAGCGAACGGTTCGTCGGTGGACGCATCGGGTGCCGTGAAGCTTCACGCGGAGATGCTGTCCTCCTCGCTCGCTGGCGATGAGTCCGAGGGACTCAACGGATACCTGCTCGGTGCCGGTGCCTGCATGCTGATCCTTGGCGGCCTCGTGGTTGTCCAGGTTCTCTCCGGTCCTAAGATTGGCTCTTCCTCGAGTGGAGTCACTCTGTCCTAAGCTAGGTTTCATGGATCTGTTTGATTCTGAATCTGTCGACGAGTCGGGCGTGCCTGCTTTCAACGCGGGCGCGCCCCTCGCCGTTCGTATGCGACCGACGACCCTCGATGAGGTGGTTGGGCAGGCTCACTTGCTCGGTGAGGGGGCGCCGCTGCGCCGCCTTCTGTCGCCTGGTTCGAGTGACGGTGTCGCGGTTTCCTCAGTGGTGCTGTGGGGGCCGCCGGGTACGGGTAAGACGACCCTCGCTTATCTGATAGCGCGTGCCTCAGGGCGACGTTTCATTGAGCTGTCCGCGGTTTCCTCCGGCGTGAGCGACGTTCGGCGGGTCGTTGATGACGCGCGCCGAACCCTCGCCAGCGGTGGCGAAGAGACGATTCTGTTCGTCGACGAGGTGCATCGCTTTTCGAAGTCCCAGCAGGATTCGCTGCTTCCGGCGGTTGAGAATCGGTGGGTCGTTCTCGTCGCGGCGACGACGGAAAATCCGTCCTTCTCGGTTATTTCGCCGCTGCTCTCGCGCTCCCTCCTCTTGACGTTGCGCCCCCTGGACGCGGATGCAATCGAGAGGCTGATCCGCCGTGCGCTAGCCGATGAGCGAGGTCTTGCGGGGCGTTTCTCCATTACGGACGAGGCCGTGGCCGGTCTCGTGCGCCTGGCGGGCTCGGATGCGCGCAAGTCGTTGACTCTCCTCGAGGCGGCGGCAGGCGTTGCCAGTGACGATGGCTCTGGCGAGATCACTGTCGCGAGCGTCGAGGCGGCGGCGAATCAGGCGCTCGTTCGATGGAGCAAGGACCAACACTACGATGTCGCGAGCGCGTTCATTAAGTCGATGCGCGGGTCCGATGTGGACGCCTCGCTGCACTATCTCGCCCGTATGATTGAGGCTGGGGAAGACCCGCGCTTTATCGCGAGGCGCATCATGATCGCCGCTTCTGAGGAAATCGGGATGGCGGCTCCCGAGGTGCTCACGACGTGTGTGAGTGTCGCGCAGGGCGTTGCTCTCATTGGCATGCCCGAGGCGCGTCTCCTTCTTGCCCAGGCAGTTGTCGCCGTGGCGACAGCACCGAAATCGAACGCGACCTATCTGGCGATTGACCGCGCGATCGCGGATGTGCGCGCCGGTCGTGGGGGAGCGGTGCCCGAGCATTTGCGCGATGCGCACTATGCCGGTGCGAAGACTTTGGGTCATGGCGACGGGTACCTCTACGCCCACGATCAGCCCCATCATGTTGCCGCCCAACAGTACCTTCCGGACGACCTGGAAGGCGCCCGTTACTACGAGCCAACCGACAACGGACATGAGGCGATGCTCACGAAGCGACTCAGTGTGATTCGCAATCTGCTCAAAAGACGCTAGGATGGAACAGTTGTCCGCACCAGCGGGCACCTGGGGCCTTAGCCGACGGATCGACGTGATCCTGGAGTTGGCCCCATGCCGGGATTCCCGGCATGACATGAGAAACAGGAAGAAGAAACATGGCAACGAATCGTTCCCGCAAGCAGGTGCGCGAGTCCCGCGCCCTCGGTCTGGCTCTGACCCCCAAGGCCGTTCGCTACTTCGAGAAGCGCCCCTACGGCCCCGGTGAGCACGGCCGTACCCGTCGCCGCCAGGACTCCGACTACGCCGTTCGTCTGAAGGAAAAGCAGCGTCTGCGCGCTCAGTACGGCATCCGTGAGTCGCAGCTGCGCCGCGCCTTCGAAGAGGCCCGTCGCACCGCCGGCCTGACCGGTGAGAACCTGGTCGAGCTGCTCGAGATGCGTCTCGACGCTCTCGTCCTGCGCGCTGGCTTCGCCCGCACCATTCAGCAGGCCCGCCAGTTCGTCGTGCACCGTCACATCCTCGTTGATGGCAAGATCGTCGACCGTCCCTCGTTCCGCGTGAAGCCCGGCCAGACCCTGCAGGTTAAGCCGAAGTCGCAGACCACGGTTCCCTTCGAGATCGCCGCTGAGGGTATTCACCGCGACGTGCTGCCCGCCGTCCCCGAGTACCTGGATGTCGAGCTGTCCCGCCTCAAGGCGACGCTGGTGCGTCGCCCCAAGCGCGCTGAGGTCCCCGTGACCGTTGACGTCCAGATGGTCGTCGAGCACTACTCGCGCTGACACTAGTCAACTCCGCGCCCCCGAGCGACGCTCGGGGGCGCGGTTTTTTCTTTCATTCCACTGTCCGCTTGCGCGCGCCGATGTGCCGTGAGGGGCGCCAACCGTCTAACATGGGGGACTATGCGTACGTCTGAAATCCGCACCCGCTGGCTCGACTACTTCGAGAAGCAGGGTCATGAGATTCGTCCTTCAGTTTCTCTCGTCTCTCCGGAGCCCTCGATCCTGTTCACGATCGCGGGCATGGTTCCGTTCATCCCCTACATCACGGGCGTTGAGCCCGCGCCGTGGCCGCGCGCCGCGTCGGTTCAGAAGTGCATCCGCACGAACGACATCGACAACGTCGGCAAGACCACCCGTCACGGCACGTTCTTCCAGATGAACGGCAACTTCTCCTTCGGCGATTACTTCAAGGAAGGTGCGATCAACTACGCGTGGGAGCTGCTGACCGGCTCGCGCGAGGACGGCAAGTACGGCCTCGACGGCGATCGTTTCTGGGTGACGATTTGGGACGAGGACGATGAGGCTCTGAGCGTCCTGACCAAGCAGATCGGCATGGATCCCAAGCACATCGTGCGCCTGCCGCGCGTTGAAAACTTCTGGGATACGGGTCAGCCCGGCCCTGCCGGCCCCTGCGCCGAGTGGCACTACGACCGCGGTCCCGAGTACGGCCCCGAGGCCGTGGGTGGCACCGTCGACCCGGGTGGCGACCGCTACCTTGAGGTGTGGAACCTGGTCTTCGACCAGTACATGCGCGGTGAGGGCTCCGGCAAGGACTATCCGCTGCTGGGCGAGCTGGACAAGAAGGCGATCGATACGGGCGCTGGCCTGGAGCGTTTGGCCTTCGTCATGCAGGACAAGCCGAACATGTACGAGATCGACGAGGTCTTCCCCGTCATCGAGGCCGCCATGCAGATGAGCGGTAAGCGCTACGGCCTGGGCGCTGCGGGCCCCGAGGCCGGCGCCGCTTACGACGACGACGTGCGCATGCGCGTCGTGGCCGACCACGTGCGTTCCTCCCTTATGCTCATCGGAGACGGGGTGCGTCCCGGCAACGATGGCCGCGGCTACGTGCTGCGCCGCCTGATCCGCCGCGCGGTTCGCTCGATGCGTCTGCTCGGCGTCGACGAGGCGACGATGCCCACGCTGCTCACGGCGTCGAAGGACGCGATGAAGGCGTCGTACCCCGAGCTTGAGACCAACTGGAAGACGATCTCTGAGGTCGCTTACGCGGAGGAAGATGCGTTCCGTCGCACCCTGAGCGCCGGCACGACGATTCTGGATGCGGCGGTTGCAACGGCGAAGGAATCGAAGGGCGCCCCCGTGATTTCTGGTGCGTCGGCGTTCTCGCTGCACGACACCTACGGCTTCCCGATCGATCTGACCCTCGAGATGGCCGCCGAGCAGGGCGTGTCGGTCGACGAGGAGGGCTTCCGCACTCTGATGGCCGAGCAGAAGGAGCGCGCACGCGCCGACGCTCGCTCGAAGAAGACCGGCCATACCGACGTCCGCATTTTCCATGACATCGAGAAGGCGATGGGTGGCGGCTCGACGTTCCTGGGCTACACGGAGCAGGCTGCTGAGGCCACCGTTGAGGCTCTGCTCGTTGACGGTGTGGCAGCTCCCGCTGCCAGCGCTCCTGCCGAAGTTGAGGTCATTCTCGATCGCACTCCGTTCTACGCCGAGATGGGTGGCCAGCTCGCCGACCACGGCACCATCCGTCTCGCGGGCGGTGGCGTCGTTGAGGTCCACGATGTCCAGGCCCCGATCCGTGGCCTGAGCGTCCACCGCGGCACCCTGACCGAGGGCGGCATGACGGTGGGTGAGAAGGCGTACGCCGAGATTGACGGCCAGCGTCGTCTCGCCATTGCGCGTGCTCACACCGCCACGCACATGGTGTACGCGGGTCTGCGTAACGTCGTCTCGGAGGACGCCACCCAGGCGGGCTCGGAGAACTCGCCGTCGCGCCTGCGCTTCGACTTCCGTCACGGGTCCGCTCTTGAAGGCTCGCAGCTGAGCGATATTGAGGCTCTCGTCAACGAGAAGCTCGCCGAGGACCTGGCTGTGACCACCGAGGTCATGAGCATCGATGCCGCGCGTGAAGCCGGCGCCATCGCGCTGTTCGGTGAGAAGTACGGCTCCGAGGTTCGCGTTGTCACCATCGGCGATGGGTTTGACCGTGAGCTGTGCGGTGGCACCCACGTGCCGACGACCGGTCACATCGGCCGCATCACGGTGCTCTCCGAGGGATCCGTTGGCTCGGGCGTGCGTCGCATCGACGCCCTGGTGGGCGACGGCGCATACGAGTTCCAGGCCAAGGAACACGCGCTCGTCAACCAGCTCTCCCAGCTAGTGGGCGGCCGCGCCGACGAACTGCCCGAGCGCATTGAGTCGCTGCTGGCCAAGCTGCGCGAGTCCGAGAAGGAACTCGAGAAGATCCGCACGGCACAGGCTCTGAGCCAGGGCGCCGATCTGGCAGCTTCCGCGAAGGCTATCGGTCCCGTGACCGTCGTCGCCTCCGCAGTTGGCGAGATGCCGTCCGCGGACGCTCTGCGTACCCTTGCGCTGGATGTGCGCGACCGCCTCGGCAATGAGCGCGGGACGGTCGTCGCCCTCGGTGGTGTCGTCGGCGGCAAGCCCTCGCTCGTTGTGGCGACGAACGAGGCAGCGCGTGAGGCATCGGTGAAGGCCGGTGCGCTGGTTCGCGCGGTCGGTAAGCACATGGGCGGTGGCGGCGGTGGCCGTGACGACATCGCTCAGGGCGGCGGCACCAAGCCTGAGGGTATTGCCGACGCTATTGACGCGATCCGCAAGGAAATCGAGGCTCTGTGAGTATTCGTCGGGGTATTCGTATCGGCGTGGACGTCGGCACCGTGCGTGTCGGCGTCAGCCGGTGCGATCCCGACGGCATTCTCACGATGCCCGTTGAAACCCTTCACAGGGCCCCCGACTTGTCCGATCTTGATCGCTTGGCCGACATTGTGCGTAGCCACGGCGCGATCGAAGTGATCGTTGGACTCCCTCGGCACTTGCGTGGGGGAGAGGGTATCTCCGCAAAGGGGGCGCGTAAGTATGCGCGCCGCATTAAGAAGCTTGTTCCCGATGTTCGCGTGGCGATGGTCGATGAACGCATGACGTCCAATCAGGCGCACGCGCGTCTTCGCGCATCCGGGATTCCTGAGATCGAGCATCGCAGCGTCATCGACCAGGTCGCGGCGCAGATCATTTTGGAACAGGCCCTCGAGCTCGAACGCATGGGCGGTCGAGCTCCCGGTGAGGAAATCATCCTCGAACCAAGCGAAGGAGCGCACGCATGAGTACGCCTCCCCCTTACCCCTTCCGTTCTCGTCGAGAGATTCATTCTGGCGAGCGAAAGGTCTATTCCGATGCTGAGCTACACGAGCAGCATGCATCGCAGGACATGACCGCGACGCCCGCTCAGGGAACTGACGTGGGTGACGGTTCCTCTCGTGATGAGGTCGTGGCGCCCGTCCGAGAGACGGCTCAGCGTGAGCGCACGCTTCCCTCTTTCGACGAGGTGACGGATACGGGCGCGACTCCTCGCGTCTCCGTTGGGGCGCTGCGTCAGCGCAGTGCAGCGCAGGGAGCAGAATCGCCTTCTGAGACCACGGGCATGCGTTCTCGCCGCCTCGCCAGTGAACGGCGAGCGGCGCGCAAGCGCAAGCGCCGTCGTCGGGTGCGGTCCTTCTTTATTATCGTTCTGGTGCTCGGCCTGCTGGCCGGTGCCAGCTACGTCGCCTACGATCAGCTCTTCAACTCGTCGACGACTGCATCGGATGATTTCCCCGGGCCGGGCACCGGCTCGGTTGAGGTGACGATCGCGGAGAATTCGTCTGGTCGCGATATCGGCCAGACGCTCGTGGATGCGGGTGTCGTGAAGTCCGTCGGAGCCTTCGTGCGTCAGTTTGAGAAGACGTCGGCGTCGATGTCCATTCGCCCTGGTACGTACCGCTTGAAGCTACAGATGAGTGCAGCCGGTGCGCTCGCAGGCCTGCTGGACGAGACGAACCGCGTTGATTCGACGATTACGATCACGTCGGGTCAGAAGATGTCCGAGGTCAAGAAGCGGATCGTTGACATCATGGGTGTCACCGAGGAACAGGTGGACGCTGCTTTCGCCGACACGGAAGCGATTGGCCTGCCGTCTGAGGCCGGTGGAAATGCCGAGGGATGGCTGCTGCCCGGTTCCTACGAGGTCTCCGAGGACGACACTCCGACGACCGTTATCGCGCGGATGGTGAAGGGTACCGTCGATGAGCTTGATCGTCTCGGAGTCGCCCCCGCGGATCGGCAGACAGTCCTGATTAAGGCGTCGATCGTGGATGGTGAAATGAATATCGACAAGTACATGCCGATGGTCGCTCGCGTCATCGAGAATCGCCTCGCCGATACGAACGGTGAGACGAAGGGGTACCTCGGCATGGACTCGACCGTCCTCTACGGTGTCGGGAAGACCAGCGGCGTTCCGGACCAGGCGGACCTTGACAACGACAATCCGTACAACACGCGCCTGCACGCAGGTCTGCCTCCGACCCCGATCGGACAGCCTTCCGAGAAGGCCATCAAGGCCGTCCTGGACCCGGCTGAGGGCAACTGGCTGTACTTTGTCACCGTTAACCTGGACACGGGTGAGACCCTGTTTGCCTCGACTCTCGAGGAACAGGAGAAGAACCGCGAACAGTTCAAGGCGTACTGCAGCGCGAACCCGAAGGTCTGCACCGCGTCATGATGTGGGCCGGTGTCATCGGTTCCCCGATCGAGCACTCCCTGTCCCCGGTAATCCACCGGGCGGCATGGGAGGACATCGGCGTTGAGGGGTGGGAGTACCGCCGCATCGAGCAGGACGAGTCGAGCCTGCCCGAGTTCATCTCAGGGTTGGACGAGTCCTTCCGCGGCCTATCCGTGACGATGCCCTGCAAACAGGCGATCATTCCGCTTCTGGATGCGATCGATCCGCTTGCCACTGGAGTTGGCGCCGTCAACACGGTGGTTCCATCCTCCGGCGTACTCGCCGGCTTCAACACGGACGTCACGGGGATCGCGTCGGCGATTCGGCGCGCATGCTCGCAGGCAGACCGTACGCTCCCCACAAAAGCCGTCGTGCTCGGGGCGCGTGCCACGGCCTCGTCTGCGCTTGCTGCCCTCGGTGAACTTGGCATCGTGACCTCCACTGTTGCTGCGCGCCGTTTCGGGGGACCCGGTTCCGTCGTTGCTGCATCCTCGCGACTGGGCGTCAGCATCGAACAGGTTCTCTGGTCGGATCGTGGCGCAGTTCTTCGTGCCGTCAGCGCTGCTGATCTCGTGATCTCGACGCTGCCCGCAGGCGTTGCTGACCCTCTTGCCGAGCACATGACAGTCCGCGAGGGCCAGATTCTCCTTGACGTTGTCTATTCTCCTCGTGAGACGGCCCTACGCAGCGCCTTCGAGAGGAACGGTGGCATCGTTGCCGAAGGCACCGACATGCTCATCTACCAGGCGGCAGCGCAGGTGCAGCTCATGACAGGACGTAGCCCGGAGCCCGATGTCATGCGCCGCGCCCTGGAGGCAGAACTTGCTCGGCGTGCGCGGGCGAGCGGGGGAGGAGCTGCCTCGTGATTCCGACGTGGCTTCCGCTGTGGCTGAGCGGTGATCTGTCGTTAATCTCCGGTTTTCTCACCTGGATCGTCGTTCTTTCCTGGCTGTGGCGTTCCGGGTGGAAGATTCAACGCCGCTACTTTATTGAAGCGACGCAAAAGCCCCTCACGCGCAATGCGATCGTGTGGAGCGCAGGCATCGTCGGAGCAATCTTCTTCGTTGCGGCACAGATGCGACCCGGTATGCCCGGTGTCATGACGGTCGCGATGATCGGTGCGCTGAGCGCTTACGTTGACGCTCGTACCCACCGCTTGCCGAACGCCTACACGGTCGCGATGGCCATCGGTGTTGTCCTCGGTCTGGCCGTCGGTGGTGTGATTTCGCCGCTCTGGCAGGAGCGGCTCATCGGTGCGCTCCTCGGTGCGCTCATTTGGTTCGTGCCGATTGCTTTGTTGAATCGCTTGCCCGGCGGCATGGGCGGCGGTGACGTGAAGCTGGCTCCAGTCTTGGGAGCATTGGTCGGTTCCGTGGGACTGCACCCCGCGATTTTTGCCCTCGCGCTCTCCTTCGTGTCCGCCGGCGTCGCTGCACTGTGGAAGATCGTCGTCGGATCTGCGGGAACAAAGACCCGCGTTCCGATGGGCCCCTGGATGATCGGATCAGCGCTCGTCGGCACCATTGCGTGGGGCGTTGTTCCCGACTGGCTGTAGGGATAAGCGCAGGTCTTATCGTGGACCACACCGGGACGAGTGCGCGTCCGGATGGGACAATAGAACCGTGAGTATTTCGACGCCTTCGTATCAGTTTGAGCCTGTGAGCCTCGAGTGGGGCCAGACGTGGCCTCCGCGTGACGTCTTTGTTGATCTCGCCGCGAAGCGCCGCGTGATCCCCGTGGTGCGCCGCGTACTGGCCGACGAGCTGAGCGCGGTGGGCGTCTACCGACAGCTTGCGCACGGCAACTACGGCAGCTTTATCCTGGAATCTGCTGAGCACGGTGGTTCGTGGGGACGCTGGTCGTTCGTTGGAGCATCGAGCGCCGGTGCGATCGTCGCGCGTGACGGACACGCGCAGTGGATCGGTTCGCATCCTGAGGGCGCCCTGGAGGAGGGAACCTTCCTCGAGGTCGTGCACTCCGCCCTTGAAGAGCTCGCCGCGCCTGCGATTGAAGGTATGCCTCCTCTGACGGGCGCGCTCGTCGGTTCTCTGGGTTGGGGCATCATCCCCGAGTGGGAGCCGACGCTCGCAGCGACCGCGCCGAAGGAATCCGACATCCCGGATGCGACGCTCGTGCTGGCCACCGAGGTCGCTGCGCTCGACCATGCGACTGGTTCGGTGTATCTGATGGCGATCGCATGGAACCTCAACGGCTCGGCTGACGGCGTGGACGGGGCGTACGATCGTGCGATAGAGCGCCTCGACGCGATGACCGCGCAGCTTGCGACCCCGATCGCCCCCGCGGTTCTGGGCACCAGCGGCGTCACGCCGCCTCAGGTGCGCGAGCGCACGGCGCGCGCAGATTTCGAGTCTTCCGTCAACGCGGCCAAGCGGGCGATTCAAGACGGCGATGCCTTCCAGATCGTCGTTTCCCAGCGCCTCGACGTGTCGACGTCGGCCAGCGGCATTGATGTCTACCGGGTGCTGCGCACGGTTAATCCGTCGCCCTACATGTACTTCCTGGACCTGCCCGACGAGCGGGGCGGTCATTTCGAGGTTGTTGGATCGTCTCCCGAGACCCTCGTGAAGACCGAACAACGCCGCGTCTGGACGTATCCGATCGCCGGCTCGCGCCCGCGCGGCGCGGATTCGGCCGAGGACCATCGCCTGGCTGCCGAGCTTCTCGAGGACCCGAAGGAGCTGTCGGAGCACGTGATGCTTGTGGACCTGGCTCGTAACGACCTGTCGAAGGTCTGCGATCCCGCCTCGGTTGAGGTGTCCACGCTCATGGAGCTCAAGCGTTTCTCTCACATCCAGCACATTTCGTCGACCGTGACGGGGGTCCTGCGGCCGGATGCGGATGCCCTC
>JAHACW010000090.1 GCA_018375675.1 Actinomyces sp.
CTGGCAATGGTTGTGGCCCCGCACAGAAAATTCTGTGCGGGGCCACAACCGTACTAAAAGGGCCTCAGGGGCGGTTCGCGAAATACTCCAGCAGGTGCGAGTCGCCCGACACGATGATCTCGTCGTCGGCGTTGATACGCGTCGACGAATCCGCGTACTCAAAGCGCTGCTTGGGGCGGCGGATCGCCAGCACGTTGACGCCGTAGCGGCCACGCAGGTCGAGTTCCTCAAGGGAGAAGCCACGTACCTCCTGCGGGGGGCGCAGCTTCATGATGGAGAAGCCGTCCTTCTCCATCTCGATGTAGTCAACCATGCGGCCGCCCACCAGGTGCGCCGTGCGCTTGCCTGCGTCCAGGTCGGGGTAGACAACGTGGTGGGCGCCCACGCGGCGCAGAATGCGACCGTGCTGGGAGGATGTCGCCTTCACCCAGATCGAGGAAATGCCCATGTCGACCAGGTTCGCGGTGATGAGCACCGCCGCCTCCAGCGAGGAACCCACACCGACGACGGCGCTGCGGAACTCGCGCGCCCCCAGCTGCTCAAGGGCATCCTTGGAGGTCGCGTCGGCCTCGACAAGGGGGAAACGACCCGCGAAGGCCTGCACGCGTGCGGGGTTCTTTTCGACGGCCAGGATCTCGTAGCCCAGCTGGTCCTGCGTCACCGCGACGGCGGACCCGAAACGGCCCAGCCCGATGACGAGCGTTCCCGACTGGAGTTCCTTTGACTCGCGTTCATCTGCCATGCCCCCATTCTTCCCTGCGTGCGCCCCCAACGCGAACGCTGCGGCCATGAACGAGGTTCGCGGGCTCTGCGCAGATGCGGTTGCGAACGTGGTCGCGTTTTGCTTGTGCCCCTGCGTGAGTCGTGTGCTGGTCGGTGTGGCCGTGAGCGAGGTGGTGTCTGTGGTGTCCGCGCTCGGATGGGTTGATGAGCGTGAAACACGCGTGAAACATCGCGGATCGGTTGTTAACGTCCTACCTTCGCGCGGATGGCGACCAGAACCTGCGCGACGACCTCGTCGATGACGCGCAGATCCGACCAACGGACACGAATTACTGTCCACCCGGCACGTTCAAGATCGCGCTGCCGACGTTGCTCGGCCTCGATGCTCTCGTGGACTTCGTTGACCGTGTCCCCGTATTTGATGCGGCCGTCGAATTCGATAGCGATCTTCAGGTTGGGCAGCGCAATATCGACGAAGTAGGTGTGGCCGGCAACATGGACCTCTTCTTGCGTGGTCATGCTGTTGATGCCCGCGCGCAACAGCGCGAGCAACACGAGGGCCTCGCCCGGAGACTCGCATCCAGCGTCAGCGTGGTCAATGATCCATCGGGCTTGCCCGCGTCCGATGGCATTGAGCGGAGTGTCAGCTAAAGCCTCGTGGAATTCCCCGCGCGCCTCCTCCTGGCGGGCGCGCGACTCATCCTGACGGAAACGATCAAACTGGCACGCCCGGGCCAACCCAGCGCAGGCGATGGGAAACCCGTGCTGTTCGTTTAGTAGACGAGCGCAATCAACGATAACTCGCGCCGGTGTCGCGATGCGGAAGCCCAAGTACTCGATTGCTGGAACAGGATGGCTTGGTCGGCATGTGCTGATTGTAGTTCCGGGAATTTTAGTTCCATCAGGAGCTACAACATGAGGAAATACGATCCTTCGTGTTCCACTAGGGCTGCCTGTGTACACAAACAGATCCTTCAAGCGGTACTCCGCCGGTAACCCCAGGAGAAAAGCGGCACTCGGTCCACTCAGGACATACGTGGGATAGCGGATGCTCAGGGCGGCTAAACGCGCGATGAATGTAATTTCTTGGCGTTCGGTTGATGAGGTGTCGGTGAGGATTCCTGTTGGCAGGTAAATGCCTGGCATGATCCTCAGAACGTCGCCGTTCTTTCTGAGGCGATGCAGCTGCACTTTCGTTCCATGAATGCCAACAACGCGAAGCGACGATCTGACGGATGTGACGAGTTCAGGTAACAATTGGACACCACCATGTGTAGCTGCGGATATGGGCCTGATTGATGGATGATCTCTCTCCGAGAATGAGATGAAAAGCTGGAATTGTGCCCCTGTGGATAACTGGCGTTCAGTATCTCGCCTGTGGATAAGTCGCGCTGATGGGAGTCGGGGGGCTGGGGGCGGTGTCGCCGGTTGTGTTTGTCGGCCGTTGGTGAAACCGGTGTTGCCTTTGCGGGTGTGGTTGGTGCGGTGCGTGAAACCTGCGTCGCCTTTGCGGGTGTGAATGGGCCTGTTTTTGGCGGTTGGAGCCGCGCATTGGTGTCGTGGGTTTCAAGTGCGAGCGTCGGCCGCCGTGCATTGGTGTCGTGGGTTTCATGCCGGGCTGTATTGGGCCTTGTGGTGGGACTACCGGTTGTGTTTGTCGGCCGTTGGTGAAACCGGCGTCGCCTTTGC
>JAHACW010000091.1 GCA_018375675.1 Actinomyces sp.
AGAAGTAGAGAGCTTTCTCGAAGGATCACACGGTGACCGCACCCATAACAAGCAACGAGCCGACCACCACACGGTTACACCACTATGCGGGACACTACTGAAGAGCCGCTGGAGGGGCCGTGCTGGGCGAGGTTTTTCGCGCCAATCGGCCCTGTGCCCAGGTCTTGTAGGCGACGTGGCGCACTTCAGGCTGGCTGCGGTGGGGAATTTTGCAGCATTAGAAGCTGGTTGGCGGCGTGTCGCCGGTGTGTCGTACCTCTAGTGACGCCATTTCCCCCGTTTGGTGACGGCCCGGCCGAGCCGCCACCAGGCGGGTTAACGTGCGCAGGCACCTGAGTGTGCAGGCGCCGTGGCTAGGCACTGCCGCCAGACCATAACGCCAGGCCACTCAAGCCCCGCAGCGAGGCCCCGCTGCACCTCAGCACTCCACGACGTTGACGGCCAGGCCGCCCTCCGACGTCTCCTTGTACTTCGAGAGCATGTCGTTGCCGGTCTGGCGCATCGTCTCGATGACCACGTCCAGGCTCACCGTGTGGCGGCCGTCGCCCCACAGGGCCATGCGCGCCGCGTTGATCGCCTTGACGGCCGCGATCGCGTTGCGCTCGATGCAGGGCACCTGCACGAGGCCCGCCACCGGGTCGCATGTGAGCCCCAGCGAGTGCTCCATCGCGATCTCCGCCGCGTTCTCGACCTGCTGTGGGGTGCCGCCGAGGGCCTGCGCCAGGCCGGCGGCGGCCATCGCCGAGGCCGACCCGACCTCGCCCTGGCAGCCGACCTCCGCGCCCGCGATGGACGCGTTCGTCTTAATGAGGGCGCCGATCGCCGTCGCCGCCAGCAGGAAGTCGTGCACGAGGGCGCGGCGGCGGGCCGCGCAGGCCTCGGGCGACGCGGGATCGTCCGAAGAAGTCTCCGAGGAATCGTTCGTCGTCATGCGGATGTGCGCCAGAGGGGTGACCGCGCCGTCCTCCGTCGCAGGGCCCGCCGCCACGCCGGGCGTTGAGCCGGTCTCCGGGCAGTGCGTCACCAGGTAGCCGAGCACCGCAGGGATGACGCCGGCCGCGCCGTTCGTCGGCGCCGTCACGACGCGGTGGCCCGCCGCGTTCTCCTCGTTGACGGCCAGGGCAAAAAGGTTCACCCAGTCCATCGCCCGCATCGGGTCGGCCACGGTCGACACCCAGGCGCGCGCGCTGGGGGAGTGCACACCGTCCGCGGGAGATTCGCCCGAGGAGGCCCCGGCCTCGTCCGACGAAGAAGAAGGGATACCCGTCAGGCGCTCGGCGAGCTGGCCGGCGAGCGCGCGGGCGCGGCGCGGCACGTCCAGGCCGCCCGGCAGGATGCCCGCCGCCGACGTGCCCGCGTCCACGCAGTCGAACATCGTGTCGGCGATGCGATCCAGGTAGGCGTTGACGGTCTCGCGGGGGCGCACCGCCTCCTCGTTCCTGCGCACGAGCTCCGCGATGCTCAGGCCGGATGCGTCGCACGCGGCGAGCAACTGAGCGCCCGACGCAAACGGGTGCGGCGCGGGAACGTCGATGCCGACGCCCGCCTGGCTCGTCGCGAGCGAGGACACCTCCGGGTTCTGTGGGTCGTCATTCGTCTGAATCATGACGAAGCCGCCGCCCACCGAATAATAGGTGCGCTCCAGGATGACGGTGCCGTCCTCGTCGGAAGCGGTGATCGTCAGCGCGTTCACGTGATAGGGCAGGACCGTGCGCGGCACGAAACGCACGTCCTCGGCGATGTCGAGGGGGACCTGCGTGCCGCTCGGCAGCGTCAGCATGTTCGACGAGGCCAGGGCCGGCAGGATGGACTCCACCGTCTCGATGTCCACCGTCTCCGGGTCGTAGCCCGCCAGGCCGAGGAGGACCGCGCGGTCCGTCGAGTGGCCGCGGCCCGTCGCGCCCAGCGACCCGAACAGGTCAATGGTGATGTGCGACGGCGGCTTCAGCGTCGTCAGCTCCGTCGTAAACGCCAGACCCGCGCGCATCGGACCCACCGTGTGCGACGAGGACGGCCCGATGCCAATGCGGAACATGTCGAAGACAGACAGCGGGTGCGGCGCATCGTGCGCGGCCACCTCACCCGAGACGATAGCTGCCGGCGTGGGGCGCGACGGGTCGTACGTCGTAACTGATGCGCCGAGGGCGACGGGGCGAAGATCCATGGGGACTATTGTGCAGCAGCCGCCTGGGGCGCTGCCTGTTGTGGCGGCCTTCCTGCTTTTGTTGCTTGTGGCCCCGCTGGTGTTCCGGGCGCCGGAGGCCCCGGCCGCCCGCGAGGCTAGGCGTCCTCACTTCGTTCGGCGCCGCGCCTCGAAGCCCGCCCGTGCCCTCCGGTCCCTCCGGCGCCCTCCACACCGGCG
>JAHACW010000034.1 GCA_018375675.1 Actinomyces sp.
ATGCCTACCGAGAGCACCCCGAGCAGTTCTGATCCGGCACTCGCCACCTACGACTCCCCCATCGGCAGCCTCACGCTGGCCGCGCGGGGCGGTGCGCTCATCGGCTTGTGGGGGGCCGGGCAGCGTTTCTTCGGCTCCCCCTACGGCATCGACGAGGCCGTGGCGCGCTCCGCGCTCGACCTAACCTCGCCCGTTTCCCGGGATGTTATCCTCGCCGAGGCCGGGTGGGGCGAGGCGGACGCGCGGGCTCTGGGCGCGGCGATGTCCTGGCTCGACGGATACTTCGCGGGCGAGGCCCCCTCCCCCGCCACCGTTCGTCTCGCGCCTGCGGGCACGGACTTTCAAAAGCGCGTGTGGGAGGCGATGGACGCTATCCCCTACGGCGCGACGCACACGTACGGGCATCTCGCGGCCACGATGCGGGGCGCGGGCATCCCCGCGTCAGCCCAGGCGGTCGGCGGAGCGGTCGGACGCAATCCCCTGCTGCTCATTCGCCCCTGCCACCGTGTTGTGGCCGCGGACGGCCCGGGCGGCTACGCGGCCGGAGCGGAGGCGAAAGCATGGCTGCTTGCGCACGAGGCAGCCACGGCCTCGTCGGTCAGCTGACTCAGCCGTTCGCCCGGTCTGCCTCAATCGCCTGCTCGACCAGGGCCTCGTCAACGGGCAGAGCCTCGCGCGCGTAGGCGGCGGCGTCATCCTGAGTGTCGGCGATCTGCTCGGCGATCGAGTCGGCCTCGCGGCGCAGCTCGGCCCCGTCAACGACCGAGGCCTGGGCGAGGGTGCGGGCCTGGGCGCGGTGCTCGTCCGTGTACTCCAGGTCGTCGGCGTGCTTGCGCACGAGGACGCGGATGAGCTTGCGGCGCAGGTTCTCCTCGCGCAGGACGGCGGAGCGCTCGCGCAGCCAGCCGACCGCAAGGACGACGAGGAGGGCGACGCCCAGCCAGCCGATGATCGGGTACATGCCGCCGATCAGCTTCTTGAAGCCCATGAGCGAGGCCGCGTAGCCCACGGCGACGACACCGACGAGGACGATGCGCATGCGCGCCGTCGAGCCGCCCGAGAAGCGGCGCGCCGTCGAGTAGAAGAGAGAAAAGACCGTGTTGTAGATGAGCGCGAAAATGATCAGCGTGTAGACGAAGGCGAAGGCCGGGTGGATAGAGCGCGCGATCTCGAGGGCGGGAACGTTCACGTCCCAGACGCGATCCATGTTCAGGTACAGGCACAGGGCGTCCGCGCCGATGACGAGAGCGATGATGGTTCCGCCGATGCGCCCGGCGCGGCGGGCCTCGCCGATGCGCAGCACCGAGCCACCGAGCACGAAGGCCATCGCGATGCCGTTGACGACGCACAGCGCGAAGTAGTTGATCGTGGAGAGCCACAGGTTGGGCAGCGCCGGGGTGACCTGGGTGGCGGCGGCGTTGAGTTCGGCGACGCCCGGGTGCGGGGTGATCAGCGAGTAGATGGTGAGGATCGTGATGGCGACGATGATCATGGGCGTAAAGACGCCGATCACCTTCATGATCCGGTCGAAGTCGAGGAAGGCCGTGAGAATAACCAACACCGCGCACAGGGCGCTACCCGCCCACGCGGGCAGGCCGAACTGCTGCTCGAGGTTCGCGCCGGCCCCCGCAAGCATCACGAAACCCATCGCGAAGCCCGAGAAGACGAGCACGACGTCGATGACGCGGCGCAGCGCCGGGTGGGTGATGCGTTCGAAGACCTCGTCGTGGTGGCCGGAACGGTAGTAGGAGCCCAGCTGGAGCGCGACAACGCCGAAGACGACGTTGAGGACGCCCAGAGCCGCGATGCCGATCAGGCCCTTCGCACCGAAGGAGAGGAAGTACTGGAGCAGGTCCTGGCCACTCGCCAGGCCCGCGCCGATGACGACTCCCACATAGGCGAAGGCGACAGAGAGGTACTTCTTGGACATAGGGTCCTTCCGATTGCGAACGTTTCACGAGGCCGGGGCCTCGTTCCACGGTAGACGCTCACCCAGGAGAGCGGCACGTCCGTGGGAAATTGTTCACGCTCAGGAAAGCTCATCCAGATACAAATGTGTACACAACGTACTAAACTGACACTATGAACACACTCGCCACAACCCTATCGACTCGGGAGCTGCGCGCGAACCTCTCCGATGTCCTCGGACGAGCCTCCTACGGCGGCGAGCGTATCGGTGTGACGAAAAACGGCCGCCTCACTGCGATCGTGATCGGCGTCGAGGACCTGCTGGCCCTGGAAGAGCTCGAGGACGCGCGCGACCTCGAAGCCTTCCGCGAGGCGGTTCACAACGACGACGGGCAGCGCGTGAGCCTGGCCGACCTGCGCGCTGAACTCAACAACTAGCGATGTACCGCATCGAATTCACCTCGGCGGCAGCACGCCAGATACGCAAGCTGGACCGCCCGGTGCGAACACGCCTACTGGATACCATCGAATCGCTCGCCAGTTCTCCTCGCCCCGACGGGGTCAAGAAGCTCGCGAGCACGGAGAACGCGTGGCGTATCCGCGTCGGCGACTACCGGATCATCTACTCAATCGAAGACGACGTCCTCGTTGTGACGGTCGTGCGCGTCGCACACCGCCGAGAGGTGTATCGCTCGTAGCGTCACTTGCCTTCGAGGAGCTGGATCGGCGGGCGCGGCGCCTGCATCGCGTTGATGGGAGCCTCGGGATCCGCGTAACCGAGCGCAAAACCGGTGATGAACTGGTAGCCCTCGGGGATCTCAAACTCAGCGTCGACGGGCTCACGCCACGTGGCGAGGATGCCGACCGGGCAGGAGTCGATGCCGCGCGACTTGGCGGACAGGAACAGGGTCTGGAGCATGAGGCCGGCGTCCATGGCGCTCCACGGGAGCATGTCCTCGTGGACGAAGACGAAGCCCATGACGGGAGCGTCGAAGGCCATCACGTTGCGGCGGTTCACGCGGTTGCGCCCCTCGATGTCAGAGCGCTCGATACCGTGGATGCCGTAGAGGAGCTTCGCGACCTCGATCTGAGCGGGTCGCACCTCGTCCGGGTAGCGCTTGCGCACCGGGAAGTCGCCGTCGGGAACGGGCATTTCAACGGTGGGATCCTCGGCCTTGCGGGCATGGGCGGCGATCTCCTCGTCGAAGAGACGGCCGTAGTGCTGACGCAGGCGAGCGGCGCGCTCGCCCGTGGCCAGGGCGACGCGGAAGGCGCGCGTGTTTGACCAGGACGGCGCGGTCGTCGCGTCGGCGAGGATCGCATCGAGGACCTCGGCGGGGATCTCCCGGTCTGTAAAGGCGCGCGTGGAGCGGCGCGAGGCGGTCAGGGCGGAAAAGTCGTTCGTCTCAGCGGCGAGTGTCATGCGCCCAGGCTAACCCGGCTTCGCTCCCCCGATCCACCCGGCCCACCCACCGGACGGCTGCCACTTTGCCGGCTAGTGATCCCCGTAGTGAGTGCGACATGAAATGATCTCGACTCGATCATCACGCACACGATAGACAAGACGATTTGCCGCATCAATGCGGCGTGACCACCACCCCGAGTAACGCCCCTTCAACGGTTCAGCCTTACCAATTCCAGTATCTTGCCCGTTCCTGGCAATGTCACGCAGTAGTGCGTTGATGCGCTTCAGTGTCTTTCGATCCTGAGTCTGCCACCACAGATAGTCCTCCCAGGCCTCGGAGGCCCAGACAAGGTCACGCATCCTCGATCAGCTCTCGCGAGATGCCACGCCCAGCCTCCAGCTCCGCAATACCGCGGTCAAGATGAGCAAGGTTGGAACGCGAGTAGAATCCATCAACCTCCAAAACGAAGGGAATCCGCTGCTCCCGCGCCACCTTCTTCGCAAAGATCGTGAACGCGGTATTCATAGAGAGACCCATCTCTTTGCAGGCACGCTCCATCGCGGCCTTATCCTCAGCATCGAGTCGAACAGTCACCGTAGCGGTCGCCATGCAACACCTCCACAATCAGCATATCGATAGCGATATGCTATCAGACTGACATCATAATGAAGACTTTGAGAGCGCGCTCCACCCAGAGCATGCAGAAGCACTGGCCTTACCGGGCCAGGGCCTGCTCGAAGGCCACCACGTCCCCCTCGGGCGTTGCCCACGAGGTTCCGATGCGCGCGAGGTAGCGGCCGTCGGGCAGGGTCTCCCAGATGCTGTAACGCACCTTATCCGACAGGCGCTCATGCCCGGCCTGATCGAGGGCCACGAAGGTCAGGTTGGTCGGCGAGTCCATGGTGACGACGTAGCCGGCACGCTTGAGCGCCTCGCGGATACGTGCGGTCGCTTTGACGGCGGGCTCGCCGATCGTCAGATAGAGGCCGTCCTCGAAGAGCGCCTCGAACTGCACGCCCAGGAGGCGCCCCTTTGCCAGGAGCGCGCCATGCTGTTTCATCTGGGTGACGAACTGGCGGATCGATCCTCGCTCGGGGATCACCACGGCCTCGCCGAACAGAGAGCCGCACTTGGTGCCGCCGATGTAGAAGACGTCGGTCAGGCGCGCCAGGTCGGCCAGCGTCACGTCGTTGGCAGGCGAGGCCAGCGCGTAGGCGAGGCGCGCGCCGTCGACGAAGAGCTTGAGGTCACGCTCGCGGCACACGGCGGAGAGCTCCTCGAGCTCCTGCAGGGAGTAGAGGGTGCCGTACTCGGTGGGCTGCGAAATATAGACGAGGGCGGGGGCGATCATGTGGTCACGCGCGCCGTCGCCCTCCCACGCCGAGCAGATGCGTTCGACGTCGGCGGCATTGATCTTGCCTTCGACGGCGGGAGTGTCGAGGATCTTGTGGCCGCCGCGCTCAACGATGCCGGCCTCGTGCATGTTGATGTGGCCGGTATTGGGGGCGATGACGCCCTGCCAGGGCAGGAGGATCGCATCGATGACGGTCGCGTTCGTCTGCGTGCCGCCGACCAGGAAGTACACGTCGGCGTCGGGGGCCTGGCAGGCCTCGCGGATCAGGTCGCGGGCGCGCTCGCAGTGCTCGTCGGTGCCGTAGCCGCTCGACTGTTCCATGTTGGTGGCTACGAGGGCGTCGAGCACCCGGGCGTGCGCGCCTTCCTGGTAGTCACTGGAGAAGTTCGGCAGCGTGGCAGAAAAAGTCATTGGGCCATTATTCCACGCAGCGCCGTGCTTAGAGGCCAAACAGATCTGCGTGGGTTCCCGTCCGCGTGAGAGTCAAAACCAGGCGCTCGCCATCCACGTAATAGATCAGCAGCCAGTCGGGCTGAACGTGACACTCACGATGCCCCCGCCACTCACCTCCGAGAGCATGATCCCGATGCGCGACAGCAAGCTCCCGGCCTGCAGCCAACGTTCGAATAACCTCATCCAGACGATTCATGTCGAGCCCGCGCTTCATCGCACGCTTGTAGTCGCGCTTAAACTTCGTTGTCCAAACGACTTTCAGAGACATTAGCGCTTCAACTCCGCCAGAGCGTCTTCAACATCCATGGCCTCAACACCTGGATCAGAGGCCAGCTGCTCCGCTTCCAACATCGCCAAGACAGTCTCACGCTGCTGCTCATTCAGACGCAGATCGAAGGGCATTCCACCCACCCGCACGCTCTGACGCAGGAAAGCGTTCACAGCGGACGTCAGATTCATACCAAGCTCCGCGTAGATCGCTTCAACCTCACGCTTAAGATCCGCATCCATGCGCACACTAAAATTCACCGTTGCCATGCGAAAACCTCCTTCTGCATGTCATTATACATGCAGAATGTCTAATAAAGCATGCATACAAGGCGCAGTGAAGGGCCATCTCATGTCAACACACGACAAGACAATCAACCGGGACTCGCAGGCCTATTGGAACAAGCGGGCCGCGACGTTCACGAGAGACGCGACCATCGAGTACGAGCGCTGGCTCCTGGATCTCCTCGCGCTCGAAGATGGTGATGAGGTCCTCGACATGGGGTGTGCGACGGGCACACTCGGCGTCCCCCTCGCCCGCGCCGGGCACCGCGTCCACGGCTGCGACTTCGCCGAGGCCATGCTGGCCATCCTCGACGAGCGCACGGCAGCAGAAAATCTGCCAATCACCTCCCACTTGCTCGCCTGGGAGGACGACTGGGAGGAGGCGGGCCTGGGTGAGAACAGCGTGGACGTCGCCTTCGCGTCACGCTCCCTCATGAGCGGGGACGTGCCCGCTTGCGTGCACAAGCTTGACGCGGCGGCCCGCTCGCGCGCGGCGGTCGTCGTGCCCGACAGCCTGCTCCCCTCCCGCGACCCGCGCCTGCTCACCTACCTGGGACGCTCGGCAAGGTGCCCACGCGTCGTCCGCGACGTGAGCCGCGCGCTGACATCCCTGGGACGCATCCCGATTGTCGCGACCACACGGACCTTCCGCCCGATGCGTTTTTCTTCCTTCGACGAGGCCCGCGCGGACCTTCGTCGCCTGGCCGGCCCGGAGCCATTCACCGCGCGCGAGCAGCGACTTTTCGACGCGTACGCGGCCCAGCATGTCGTTCGCGAGGACGCAGCTACCGCCTCGGAACAGGCAGGGGAACACTGGCTCCTGGACTACTCTCTGCCCGTCACCTGGGTGTTTATCGGCTGGAGCACCGACGGGAGCGAGTGGGCATAGGCGGCCCCGGCCTCGTTCTTCTTAGTCCGCGTCCGGGCGACGCCTGCGCGCCTTGACCTCCGAGCGCCTCTTCTTGTCGGCGAGGCGGCGCAGCTTGGACGCGCGCGTCGGCTTCGTGGCGCGCCGCGGGACGGGCGGGACGAGGGCCGCGCGTAGAACTTCCGCGAGGCGTTCACGCGCGGCGGCGCGGTTGCGGCGCTGGGAGCGGGTCTCGGCGGCAGTGATGGTCAGGACGGTTCCGGTGAGGCGATCCCCTAGCTCTCGCAGGGCCCGCTCGCGCTGCTTGTCATTCAGCGCGACTGTCGCAGCGAGGTCCAGGCTGAGCTGCACCCGCGAATCTGCGGTATTCACTCCCTGCCCGCCGGGGCCCGAGGCGTGCGAAAAGCGCTCGACCAGCTCCCCCGCGGGCACGACGAGGCCTCGCGGGCAGCCAGGCCCGGGAGGGATGCGCAGATCGTCCATGGGACCAGTGTGCCACCGGCGAGCCGAGGCGGAGCGCCATACCCCGCCCCGGCCTCGTCAGGCGAGCAGGGAGGCGACGCGCGCTTTCAGGTCGGGCAGCACGTCGGCGGCGAACCAGGGGTTCTTCTTCATCCACATCTGGTTGCGCGGCGAGGGGTGGACCAGCGGGAAATACGTGGGCAGGTAGCGCTTGTAGTCGCGCACGACCTCAGTCAGCGAGGCCGAAGACTTCAGACCGAGGTAGCGCCTGGTGGCATACGCACCGACAAGGATCGTCATCTCGAGCTTCGGCATGAGTTCGAGCAGGCGCGGGTGCCACGTGTCGGCGAAGTCCTTGCGAGGAGGCAGGTCGCCGCTCTTTCCCGTTCCCGGGAAGTAGAAGTCCATGGGGACGATCGCGAGCTTCCCGGACTCATAGAAGGTGTCCCTATCGATGCCCATCCAGTCGCGCAGACGGTCGCCGCTGCGGTCGTTCCACACGATGCCGGTCTCTTCGGCGACTCGCCCGGGGGCCTGTCCGACGATCATGATGCGACACTGAGACCCCGCGTAGAACAGCGGCCCCACGCCTCGCTTCGTGAACGAGGCATTGGCCGGGTCTGCGGCGATCTCCTCGGCGATTGCGCGGACGGCCGGGTCGGTGATCTCAGGTGTCATATACCCAGGGTATGCCCACCCCGCGAGCGCGCGACCCCCGACGACTGACAGGTCACACGCCACGGAATGCGGAGTTTCCCACGCAGCACCGTCCCCTTATGCGGGCTTATTGGCGTTCCTCTCCCACATTCCGCATGCAATTCCCCTAGCATCCGTTTAGCCAATGCCCCACAAACCTTGGAATCCCAACGATCACGATTCAAATCTCGAAAGACTAGCGCGGGAATTGCATGCGAAATTGGAGGGAAGACTCAGCGCGGGAAGGACCACATCAATTGGTAGCGACGCAGCGGGCGGGCATACAGTGGAGCGCATGAGGACAGCAGAACGCATGACGACGAACGGGCCGAGGCGCGGCCAGTGACAACACGACTCGTACGGCGAACCAATAGGTTCCGCATCGCCGCCATCGTCGCGCTGTGCCTGCTTGCCCTCGCGGGGGTCACGTCGTTCGCGCTCAATCGTTCGGGCCACGGACAGAAGGACCCCACAGCCATTGCCTATGAAGATTACGAAGAAGACGAAGACCCACTAGCCGAGAGCGTCGCCTCCCTCATGGACACGGCCAAGTCGCTGCACGGCACGATCGACACGATCACCTACGAGCAGAGCTACGAGGGGACGACATACACCAAGCAGGCGTACGTGTACGTTCCCGCATCCTACGCTTCAAACAAGCCTGCGAACGTCCTCTATCTGACGCACGGTTGGTGGGGTAACGCCGCCGGTTTGGCCTCCGGTGTCGCACCGGTCGTCGATGAGCTGGAGACGGCCGGCACGGCTGCACCGACGCTGGTTGTGTTCGCGACCTACTATCCGGACCGATCCTTCGCGACGGACGACTACGAGGACGACTACGCGCTCAATCGCTTCTTTGCGACGAGCGAGATCGATACACTCATCGACACGATCGAGTCTCGCTACACGACGTACGCACACGGGGACACCTCGGACGAGTCACTGCGCGCTTCGCGCAGGCACCGCGCCTTTGGCGGTTTCTCGATGGGCGCGACGACCACGTGGGACGTGTTTACTCTGCGCCCGCAGTACTTCTATGGCTTCATGCCGATGGCGGGCGAGTCGTGGATCGGGCGCGAGGAGGAGGCCGACTCCCCGCGTATCGCCGAACTGGTGACCGCCGGCGTCGAGCGCGCCCAATACGGCCCGCAGGACTTCCGCATCCTCGCATCGGTCGGCTCAGAGGACCCAGCCCTGTGGGACATGACCCCGCAGATTGATGAGCTCCGAGAGGACTATCCGGACCTTATGACCGAGGACAGCCTGCAGCTGTGGATCGACGAGGGAGAAAGCCACTCCATGGACTCGGTCGACAACCAGGTCGAACACAACCTGCCGCTGCTGTTCCCAGGCAAGTAGAGCGCGCCGCCCGCGCCACGTGATGACATTGCACTGCGCCCCGGCCTCGTTCCCCTATTCAGGGACGAGGCCGGGGCTGACTGACAGATAAACGGGGCCCCTAGGCGCGGGGCTGGCGCTCCGCCCACTCGCCGAGGCTCACGCGCGGACCCGTGAAGAACGGGGTGTCCTCACGCACGTAGAGACGCGCCTCGGTGTAACGCTGGGCGTGCATGACGCCCTCCAGGCGGTCCAGGCTGTCCGCCTCGAACGCGAGCACCCACTCATAGTCGGAGAAGCCGAAGGCGGACAGGGTCGAGCCCTTAACGTCCGGGTACTGCGCGAAGCCGTTGCGGCCGTGTTCGGCCATGATGCGGGCACGCTCCTCGGGGGCTTTCAGGTACCAGTCGTAGGAGCGCACGAAGGGGTAGACCATCGCCCAGTCGCGGGGGGCGACGCCGCCGAAGCAAGCGGGAATGTGGCGCTTGTTGAACTCGGCGGGGGTGTGCAGGCCCATGCAGGACCACACGGGATCCAGGAACTTGCCGAGCGCGCTGGCGCGCAGGCGGTGGTAGGCGTCCTGCAGGACCTCGGGATCGTCGTCGAGCCACCACACCATCAGGTCTGCCTCGGCGCGGAAGCCGGACACGTCGTAGAAACCGCGGATTTCCGCGCCCGCACCCTTCACGTAGTCCAGGGACTCGGCGATAATACGGCCGCGCTCGCCGTCGTCGGCGGGCAGGGACTCACCGAGCGCGAACACGGAGTAGAGGGCGTAGTGCTGCTTGTTGTTGACCTCGTCGAAGTCGACGTCCGTCGCGTCGCGCGGGTCGGTGACGCGGGCGTGCGCAGCGTGCGAGTGGGGCGTCGCCTCGGTGCCCGCGTGGCGGGCCTGGTGGCGCGCGGCGTGCTCACCGACACGGTCCGGTACTCCCGCGGGATGTCCCGGGTTCTCCGGGTTCTGCTGGGGCGGCACGACGGCGTGGGGATGCGGGGTAGACATGGAGTCCTCCTGGGTTGTGGCTGGTTGACCGGCGGCTCGGGCGGGCGCGCCGGAAGAATGAGGGGCGTGTGCGGCGCCGGGGTGGGCGCTCCCGGCGGCAGGTCCGGGGTGGCCAGGGCGCGCCGGGGAGAGGCAGCAGTCGCTCGGGCAGACGGTATGGAAGGGGCCGGTGCCCGTCACGGTGACGCGCGCGGGATTCTCGCCTCGCGCCTGAGCGGCGCGTTCTTCGAGCACGTCAACCAGGGAGGACACGAAGGCCGGATCCGTCGCGACGGTGTCTGCACGCTCGTAGGGGATCCCCAGGCGTGCGGCGGTCTCCTTCGCCTCGGTGTCGAGGTCGTAGACGACCTCCATGTGGTCGCAGATGAAGCCGATGGGGACGACGACGGCGCCGGTCAGCGGGTTCGCGTCGGCCGCGATCTCCTCGAGGAAATCATTGATATCGGGTTCGAGCCAGCGGGCCTGCGGGGGTCCCGACCGCGAGCAATACACGAGGTCGTAGCCCAGATCTGCACGCCCGAGGACGCGCCTCAACTCCGGCATGATCGCACCAATGAGGGCGTGGTGCTGGGCGACGTAGCTGATTTCGGCTGCAGGGGTTCCCGCCGACGACGAGGCCTCACTCCCCTGCTGCTCGACGTGACCGTCCGAGGCCGCCGCGGCCTCGTCAGTTGAAGGACGGAAGGGGAAGGGCGAGGACCCTGCCTCCATGCTCACGGGGATGGAGTGGGTGACGAAGATCAGGCGAATCCCGTCCGCGTCGACGCCGCGTGCCGTTAGCGCCTCCCACGCACGCCGAACGGATGCGATCTGCGCGCTCGCCATGCCGGGGGTCGAGTAGTAGGGACGGACCTTGTCCAGGATGATGTCGGCGTCGGGATTATCGGCGTTGTCTTCAGCCCCCAGTACGATCGTCCCCCACTTGTCGCGCAGGGCCTCCGCGGCCTCGGCGAGGTCTTCGCGGTACTGGCGGCATCCCGAGTACGAGGCGTAGGCGGAGGTGGGCAGGACGAGGATGCGCCGGGCACCCGCCTGGGCGAGCTCGTCGAGGCCTTCGGCAACAAAGGGGTGCCAGTTACGATTTCCCCACCCGACGGGAATGTCGTGCCCGCGCCTGCCGAGCTCCGCGGACAGGTCGGCGATCAGTCGCTGGTTGCAGGCATTGATGGGCGAGACGCCGCCGAAGCGCTTGTAGTGCGCAGCGACCTGGAGCAGACGCTCATCCGGGATTCCGCGACCGCGCGTCGCATTGCGCATAAACGGCAGGACGTCGTCCGGGCCGTTCGGGCCACCGTAGGACAGCAGCATGATCGCGTCGTAGGTTTCCAGACCTGGCACTTTCAGTCCTCCTTCACGCCTAGCGTGGACAGTGTAGGGCCGCTCCTCTCCCCCGCGCAGCGACAGATTGTCAGAAAAACGCGACGAATCAGCAGTTTTCCCCGGCGCGCAGCAACGGCTTGCACCCATAAGTTAACACTGTTAACCTTACTCGCGACACAAAGTTAACAGCGTTAACCGATGGGAGAGAAACCGTGTCACACCCACACGATCCGGCCTTAGAAGTCCGGGAAGTCCGCAAGAGCTACGGCACTCACGAGGTCCTGCGCGGGGTCGACCTGCGCGTCGAACCCGGTCAGGTCCTCGGCCTACTCGGACGAAACGGAGCGGGCAAGTCCACGCTCATCACGATCCTGTGCGGACTGCGCCGCGCCGACTCGGGAACCGCATCCATCTGCGGCCACCGCCCCACATCCGCCGATGCCGCACGGTCAATCGGATACGCACCCCAGGAGTTGGGCATCTACCCCGACCTGAGCGTCGCCCAGAATCTGGCAGCCTTCGGCGAGCTGCACGGACTCGGCCAACGCGAGGCGGCCTCCCGCGCGGGCGAGGTCATGGACCTCCTCGGCCTCACAGAGAAGCGAGGCCAGCGCGCCTCGCACCTGTCGGGCGGACAGCAGCGCAGGCTCCACGCGGGAATGGCGATCATGCACCGCCCGCGCCTGGTATTCATGGACGAGCCGACCGTCGGCGCGGACGTGGAGGCGCGCAGCCAGATCCTGCGCGCAGTCCGCCAGCTCGCCGACGACGGAGCGGCCGTCGTCTACACCTCGCACTACCTCGCCGAGTTCGAGGAGCTTGGCTCCGACATCGCGATCCTGAACGAGGGGCGCATCGTCGCGAGCGGCACGCTCGAAGAGATCGTCTCTCACCACGCCCGCGCCGAGGTCACGCTCGAGTTCGATCGCCCCATCCCCTCGATCGACGGGTGGAGCGCCGACGACAGGCGCCTCCAACTCATCGGGGACGAGGCCGACCCAGGTTCGCGGATCGGCGAAGCCTTGGCCTCGCCCGCCCTTCAAGGCGCGCGCCTGACGGACGTGCGCATCATGCAGGCGAGCCTGCACAACGCGTACCTGCAGATCATCAAGGAGAGTGACCATGTCGCAGCTTAAGCAACTCGGGGCAATGACCCGCTTGAACATCCGCCTGCAACTCACCGACCCGGCGCCCACGCTCATCCTGACGGTAATCCCCCTCATCTTGATTCCCTTCATGATGCCGGCGTTCAAGTCGATGCTCCTGGCCGACGGCTACACGGGCGTCACCGGTGCCGAGCAGGCAGTGCCGTCAATCGCGATCCTCTTCTCGTTCCTGGCCGTGCAGAACATCATCAGCTCGTTCTTCAACGAACGTTCGTGGGGCACGTGGGAGCGCCTCGAGGCCTCCCCCACCTCGCGCGCGTCCATTCTGACGGGCAAGGCGCTGGTCGCCTTCCTCATGCAGACCGTTCAGATCGCGGTTGTCCTCGCACTCGGCGCTCTCGTTTTCGGCTATCGGCCGACCGGGTCCCTCGTCGCGCTGGCCGCGATTCTCCTCAGTTTCTCGGCGGTCCTGTCGGCGCTGGGCGTCGCGCTCGCACTGTGGTCACGCAGCCGCGACGCAGCCCTGTCACTGTCGAACATCATTGGCATGCTGGCGGCAGGCATCGGCGGCTCTTTCTCCACGGTCTCCTCGTTCCCCGATTGGGCGCAGCACGCCGCGCGTCTGTCCCCCGCCTACTGGGCGATCACCGCGATTCACGAGGTGAGCCTGGACGGGGCGGGACTTGCCGACATCGGGGCGAGGATCAGCGTCCTGTGGGGTTTCTTCGCGGTGATCGCGGGGCTGGCACTGGTACAGTTCCGGTATCACAGGGAGTAACGTCCACCGAAGCGGAGAGTCCATGCCGTCGTCACGCCAGCGCGCGCTATCGCGAGAGATCATCTTGTCAACCGCGCTCGACATGGTTGACGAGGAGGGGCTCTCCGCTTTGTCTCTACGATCCTTGGGAAAACACCTCGGCGTCTCCCAGGCCGCTTTTTATCGCTATTTCCCCGACAAGGCGGCCCTCCTGGAGGGCATCGCCGAGCAGGTCTGGCGACTCACGTTCGAGTCGTTCCTGGACCGCGTGGACACAGGGGCGGTCGATTCAGTTTCGACGCCCACGCACGAGGCATCGGAGCCGACCGAAGGCGCCCCCTCCTCGCCCCTGCTGACCTATATGCGCACCTACGCGCACTGCCTGGCATCAACACTGCGCTCCCACCCGGGCGCAGTCATGCTGCTACTCACGCACCCGATGTCGACGCCCGAGCAGCTCGCGCTCCTGGCGCGCGTGTTCGTGACGCTCGCCCGACGCGGTTTCACGCCGAACGCAGACATGCTGGGGCTAGTCAACGCAGTGTCGATCTACACGACGGCCTTCGTCGCCGCCGAGGTCGTTCCGCCCGTGGGCGGCTCCCCCGAGCAGCCCGCCGACCTGTCGGCCGCGAGCGCCGCGCTCGACCCCGAGGACGCGCAGGCACTGCGCCCGCTCATCGAGGATCTCCTGGACGGCCGCTACGACTTCAACGCCCAGTTTGAGCGGGGCCTGGAGGCGATCCTGCGCGGCTGGAGCTGAGGCTAACCGACCAGCTCCTCGACCTCGCGCACGATGCGCGCGGCTCCGCCGAGCGAGGACAGTTCCGCGCGTACCCCTCGGATTCCCGAGGTCAGCGCGGGGTCATCGAGGAGGGCACAGGCAGCGCGTGCGATAAGCGCCGGCTGGGAAGCGCGCACGGTCAGGCCACAACGCGCGTTTTCCACAGCCTCGGCGTTGAATTGGCGCTCAAAAACGCGCCCCGGGACTATCACCTGGGGAACTTCGTAGGACAGAGCATCCATCATCGAGTTTTGCCCGCCGTGATGCACGAAGACGCGGGCGCGCGGCAGGAGCTCAGCGACGTCGAAGCGGGGCGCGCAGGTCACCTCGTGGTCCCCCACGGCTTGGACGGCCTCGGACACGCCCGCGACGTAGACGTCGCAGCTCAGCACCTCGGCGAGTTCTCGCCCGGCACGCACAGCCACACCCGCAGGGACACTGCCCGCGCCGAGGTAGACAAGCGCACAATCGCGAGGCGTGGCCGTCAGTGCGGGCGGCTCGTCCAGAAACCCGCAGTAGACGGCCCGCTCCCCCGCCTGCGGTTCCAGGGTCGGGCAGCTTGGGATGAAGCGGCGCCGCATCCCCTCGAGGATCGTCAGAGACGAGGCCGGGGCGGGCATTCCCATCTCGCGCAGCAGGCGTCGAATCCCTGCGGATTTGCGCGGGTTGGAAGCGTAGGAGGCGGTCGTCGGCTGCGAGCCACTGCCCACGCACGGGATGCCCTCGGCGCGGGCGGCGATGACAGCGGCGAGGTTGAATTCCGAGTAGACGACGTCGGGGCGGATGGCACGCATGTGGGCGCGGAGCGCGTCGACGGCGGCGCGCGTGTAGTGCTCGTCGAGGGCACCGGTCAGCCAGAGGACCTCCTCGAAGCTGCGCACGGGCTTGCGACCCATGAGGCCGAGGCGCGAGGCCAGGGGGAAGGTGTGTCGCGCGATGGCCTCGGGAAGGCCGAGAGGTGAGGGCACCGGAATCTCGAGCGTCGGGGCGATGGGATTGACACAGTTGCCGTCGTCTCCCCACGCGAGCACGGCCTCATGGCCAGCGTCCTGGAACGCACGTGCGACGCGCTGCGCGCGCGACCACGGCCCGCCCATCCGCGAGCGGGCAACCATGGGAACGACGAGAACCTTCACGATTCAAGGGTACGCCGCGTGCTCGGCATGCCCCGCCTCCGAAACCCTAGAGTTCGAGCCTCATGTGCACGAGCTCCTGGTAGCCCGCGGCCGCGGACCGGTAGCCTCGAGGGTTGCGCCCATACTCCTCGAACCCCGCGCGCCGATAGAGGGAGACCGCGCGTTGATTGTCAGCCACTACCTCGAGCTCGAGTTGGACATAGCCCGCCCGGCGCGCACAGTCGATGCACGATTCCACAAGTACTCGGCCGATCCCCAGTCCCCAATACTCCTGGAGCACGCTGATCCCGAAACGCGCCCGGTGCGCAACCTTGCGCCGACTGCGCACTGCTGAAACTCCTGCGCTCCCCACGATCCACCCGTCGATGACGGCGACGAGCTCGACCTCATTGCCACTGCGTTCTGCTTCTTCCAGAGAGCAGGCCTCTTGCTCGTCGTCAACGCTCTGCTCATCCGGGTAGGACAGCAGGTAGTCGGTCTCCGCATGGGTACGTTGCGTGGTCTCACGCAGCGCGCGGGCGTCCGAGGCAACGGCGTTCCTCACGAGGAGTTCCAGCCCGCACTTTAATTCCACCGCCCTGACATACCTCATTGTCGGCCCCCCTATCCCCTAGGAATTAGCCAAATTATTGTCGATGTGGACAATCCACAAACCCGCACGGGGACTCCCCTGGCGCTCGAGCACGCCTTCTTCCTTGAGCTGTGCGACGATGCGCTCAGCGCTCCTCTTCGAGCACCCAAGGTGCTGCGCGAGCTGGGCGACGGTGGAGCGCGTGTTGTCACGGAAGAAAGCGAGCGCGCGGGCTCGCTCCGCGTCCGCTGCACTCTCTGGCTGTGCGTACGGAAGTATGGCTTCCCTGATTGCTTCGAGCATGAACTCCACGAAACTCTCACACGAACCGTTCGCACCCGAGCGGGCCAAGGCCTCGTAATATTCCGCCTGCCGCATCCTGATCGCAGACTCAACAGGCAACCACGCCAACACCGAACGCCACCCAGACAGGAGCAGAGTCTGCCAGAGACGTCCCGTCCGACCATTCCCGTCAGAAAAGGGATGACAGAACTCGAACTCGAAGTGAAAGACACACGAGGCGAGCAGCGGGTGCATACGCGTCGCACGCAGCCACTCAAAGAGGCCGTCCATCACCTCGGGGACGTAGGCTGCCGGAGTCCCCGCATGGATGAAAGTATCCCCGTTGAACACACCGACATTGCCCGACCGAAAGCGCCCAGCATCGGGGACGAGGCCACCCATCATGATGCGGTGAACGCGCAGCAGATCCGCCAACGAATGAGGATCGAGTTCAGGAATAAGGTCGTAGGCGGCGCGCGCGTTTTCGACTTCGAGGATGTCGCGCCGATCTCCGAGAACCCGCTTGCCGTCAATAATCGCGCTCACCGCGCGTTCGTCTAGTTTGTTTCCTTCGATGACAAGCGAGGAATAAATCGTCTGGATCCGCACCTCCCGACGCAACGTCGGGCTGGTCGACAGGGGTGTTTGAGGCGACAGCATACCGACGAGCTCAGCGATCTCCATGCACAGCGCATCAATCACGTCGGTGCGTTCGAACGACGGTTCGTATGCCATGACCACCTCCCATTACCGCCACAATTATACCGCCACTGGCGGTAATCAAGGAGCAGTACCCACAATTAGCACCACCCGCTAGAGACAACACCATTGCACATTGACATCAGAGAGAACTAGAATACATTGTATTCAGCTCTAGGAGGCCACCATGCCCACCATGACCATGCGCCTTGACGAAGCAGACGCCGAAGTCGTGCGCAAGTACGCCGAATTTGAAGGAAAAACAATTTCCGACTTCGTCCGAGATGCCGTCTTCGAGAAGATCGAGGACCAGCAGGACCTTGCAACTCTGCGCGAGGCGATCGCTGCAGACAACGGCGTTCGCTACACCCACGAGCAGGTACTCGCGCAGCTGGGCCTGTAAATGTCCTACCACGTCGAGTACAGCGACGCAGCCCTCAAGCAACTGAAGAAAATGGACCGATTCGACGCGCGACTCATTACGTCATGGATCGGCAAAAACCTCGAGGGCTGCTCGGACCCCCGCATCCACGGCAAAGGCCTCACAGCCAACCGATCAGGCGAGTGGCGCTACCGCATCGGCAACTACCGCGCCCTGTGCATCATCGAGGACGACCGCCTCATCATCGAAGTGTTTTCCGTCGGACACCGCCGACACATCTACCAGTGATCACGCGGCCACACCGGCATCATCCAGCATTACCGCCAGATTTATACCGCCACTGGCGGTAATCGCGTGGCGCCCAAGGAGAGCTGAGCGATAAACGGCAGGAGGCCTCGCGTGAATCGACGAGGCCTGCGCCCAGAGAGCGCGAAACGCTCAGTTGGTCCCGTGGAACGCCCAGGCGCGTCCCCGCACGCCGCGCGCGATGTAGCTGGCGCCCGCGAGCGTGAGAGCCACGCCGAGGCCCGTGTAGAAGAAGGCGATGAACCAGTCGGGGAAGACGCCTGCGGCGCGCATTCCGATGCCGAAGGACATCATGATTGCCATCATCATGTAGCTCTTGCGATCGAAGAATCGGACGACGTGGTGACGCTCCCCCTCCAGGTCGGCGATGCGCTGGGCATTCTTCTGGACGAGCTTGCTGAACATGGGGTGGAACGCGCAGAAGATGGCGACCGCGCCGCCCGCGAGCGCAAGGAGAATAACCGCCGCGACGCCGCGCATGTCGACGGCCGCGCGCACACCGAGAATCGCGACATTGAGGCCGGCGAGCAGCCAGACGATGCCGGCGACGGCGATCAGGGGCTGCTTCTTGATGCGGAATCCACTCATTTCTTAGCGTCCTTTTCTTCTGCAGTGTCGTCATACAGGGCGGCGTCGAGGAGGGCGAACAGCGTCTCACATTCGCCGCCCTCCATGAGCGAAGCGAAGATACTGCGCAGCACGTATCGACACAGAGCCTCGGCACTCATGGGGCCGACGAGCCGGGAGCGATCCACGGCCTCGTCCGCGTCGAGGACGCGCGCGAGTCCGCGCTCGATGTGGGCGAGCATGGGGGCACGCACGGTTTCGAGAGCCTGCTGTTCCGCACCGGGGAGGCGGCGCATCTCAGCGAACCAGTCGACGCTCATGTCGGAGCGCGCGGCGCACAGGGCCTCGCGGAATCTCCGCACGTAGGAGGTGAAGCGCTCGCCGGGGCACACGGCGCACAGCTCGTCGGAGAGGTTCTCGTCGAAGAAGCGGGTGAGCACGGCGGCCGTCAGGTCCGCTTTGGTCGGGAAGTAGCCGTAGACCGAGCCGACCGCGATGCCGCACGCGGTGGCGACCTTGCGCACGGAGAGCGCGGAGATGCCGTCGCGCGAGGCGATGGCGTAGGCCTGGCTGACCAGCTTCTCCGGGTCGATCACTTGTTTGGGCACGGCTTCCTGCTGTCTTGCGAGCTGCGACAATCCTTAATGAACACTGTTCAGTATAGGGTCACCCGGCCTCACGTCAACAGCAGAACCTTAAATTCACGCCGCAGCCACCACAATCAGCCGCACATCACATGTCCAGATACACCCACCACCACACAAACCAACCGGGGATAGGAATACGCTGGCAGTCAGCAGCGTCCGCACGGTTCAGCGACACACTGTCGAGCCATCGCACGCAGCTCACGACAACAAAGGAGTTCACATGGACCACATCACCCTGAACAACGGCGTCACAATCCCCCAGGTCGGCCTCGGCACCTACCTGCTCGAGCCGGACGATGCCCAGTCGGCGGTCACCTACGCGCTCGACAACGGCTACACGCTCATCGACACGGCGAACGTCTACGTGAACGAGCGCGCCGTCGGACGAGGCATGCGCGCATCCTCGAAGGCGCGCGAGGAGATCTTCCTCGAGACGAAGCTCTGGCCGTCGTTCTTCGAACGCCCCACCGCCGTCGACGAGACGCTCGAGCGTCTGGGCACGGACTACATCGACCTGATGATCCTGCACCAGCCCGCCGGCGATACCGTCGCGGGGTACCGCATCCTCGAGAAGGCGCATAAGGAAGGCAAGATTCGCGCGATCGGCCTGTCGAACTTCGACGTGACCCAGACGCAGCGCATCCTCGACGAGTGCGAGGTCGTCCCCACGATTAACCAGGTCGAGTGCCACCCCTACTTCCCGCAGACGGAGCTCAAGGAACTCCTCAAGGAGCACAACATCGCGCTGCAGGCGTGGTACCCGCTGGGCGGGCGCGGCAACGACTCGATCATGTCCGAGTCCCTCGTCCAGGGCATCGCCGAGAAGCACGGCAAGTCCCCCGCCCAGGTCCTGCTGCGTTGGCACATCCAGCAGGGACACATCGTGATCCCGGGCTCGAAGACGCCATCACACATCGCTCAGAACATCGACCTGTTCGACTTTACGCTGACCGACGAGGACATGGCCCAGATCGATTCCCTCGACAAGGGGAAGCCGTTCTTCGAGCACAACGACGAGGTCCTGGCCGGGTTCCTCGCATACGTGCCCGACGTGGAGGGCCAGAAGTAGTCCCACTACCGCGCACTGAGCCGAACGCACGACTGTTTCGGTAGCGACACCAGGCGCACATAACGAGGCCTACCCTGCTTGGCGGGGTAGGCCTCGCTATCAGGTCCTCCCTTAGCGTTCCCTCTCACGCTCTATGCCCGCTGACGCCTCCTGCATCGACTCGATAGCTCCGAGGCACAGACGGGCGCACCTCCCCAACATTCCACCTGCATACAATAACGAAATGACCGAAACGAATAGCCAAGCACAGTGGTTTTCCGACAATGAACGCAACTGGGACGACCGCGCCGAGCTGCACATGACTGGCAACTACTACGACTACCAGCACCTTCTCGAGGACCCGACCGCCATAAGCGCCGAACTCGCCCAAGATATCGAACGATTCGGCGACCTCACCGGCAAAGAAGTCATCCACCTACAGTGCCACGTCGGAACCGACACGATCGGGTTTGCGCGCCGCGGGGCCTCGCGCATCATTGGCCTCGATCTGTCCGAGGCCTCGCTTGCTCACGCGCGCAACATCGCCGAATGCGCAGGCGCCGACGTGGAGTTCGTTCACGCGAACGTGTACGACGCGCGCCAAGCAGTGTCCGGCACCTTCGATCTGGTGTACACCTCGATCGGTGTCCTATGCTGGCTGCCTGATATCGCCCGGTGGGCGCAAGTCATCGCTTCCCTGCTCAAGCCGGGCGGCACCTTCTTCATCCGCGATGACCACCCGATGTTCATGACAATCGGGGAGGATATTTCCGACGGGCTAAGGATTGAGGCACCCTACTTCGAGCAGGATGCCCCGATGACGTGGGATGACGATTCAAGCTACGTAGATTCCCCCGGTGCGCCGCGGATTACTCACACAACAAACCACCAGTGGAATCACTCCCTTGGCCAGATCGTCACCGCTCTCATCAACGCAGGGTTAGTGATCGATGAACTCGAAGAGACCCCACGCGCTGCGTGGTGCCCGTGGCCCGAACTCATGGAACAAGATTCCGCTGGAGGCTGGCACCTTCGCGAGCATCCCGAACGTCTGCCCCTTCAGTTTGCGATCACCGCACACAAAAACTGACAGTGCACTTAGCCAACGCTCACCCCTCCATATTCGCCGCGGTCACCCCGTCCGTCAGAGTTCCGTACGCGGTGACGCAGTGTCCGAAGAACATGTCGTCATCGTCGAAGTAGGCTGAAAATGAACCGTCGGCGTCCATCGCGATGCTGCGCAGCTCGATCCGGCGAGCGAAGCTCTCTTCCGTAATTTCGGGGACCTCCTCGTCGGCGGACTCGCGCCACTCGTACGCGAGTTCGGTGAGCTCACGTGCGGCGCTCGTGCGCATGTCGCGATCCCAGCGATCCTGCTCCGCCAGCATCACCTTCATCGCCCGCCTGGCGTCAGCCCAGGTGCCCTCATCCGCCGCATCAACCTCGAGCACCAAGAAGATCTGCTCACCGCACCACAGAATCTCCCCCTCGAACGTGTCGAGATCCTTGTCGAGGGTGAGTTCTCCGAGCACCTCGTCGGTCACCACGACCGGCCTGCGGTATTCGGCCAGCACCTCTTCCAAGGCGGGGCACGGGGGATCCTCTTCCAGGACCTCGACGATCAGGAATTGGTTCTGCAAGGAGGCGGTCACGCCCTCGGGAACCTCGTGCGGAATCTTCTTGCGTGCCTTGAGGCGATACACTCCCTCCCGACGGAAGCGATCGAGGACCCCTCCGGCAGCATGTTCCTCGTCGCTGACGGGATAGACGATCCGGCCGCCACCCGTGTGCAGCGCGCCGGTCTGGCAGTCCACATACGCAATGAAGTAGTGCGAGACGTCCCAGAACCCCTTCCTCTTGCCGGCCCCACCACCGCCGGCAAGCAGGACGATAATCTCCCTGGCCTCGTCCTCAAACGCGCACTCCCATTCGGCCTGCGTCATGCTGTCTTGCGAACGCATGTATTCGAGCAGATCCACGTGCCATCCTCCTTGATCCAGGGCCGCCGCTTCGCTACGACAAACCCTACTCCAGGCGCGACTTTACACCCAATCCCCCCTCACTCACACACCCCAACGAGAGGAGGTACCATAGTCACAACTATTACAAACTTTCAAACAGAATGAGGGGGTACCGATGTCCGCCATCGCACGTATCACCGCACCCATCCTTTTGATTCTCGCGGCTTACATCGGTGGCGGCGCCGAGCTCATCTTCCCGCACAGCATCGCCGGCACCAGCGACACCGTCTGGATCATCGCGATCCTGGCCGCTGGCCTGTTGAACCTCGCGAGCATCCTATGGCTTCAGCGCGACACCAGCGCGCGCTCGCTCGCACTACAGGGACTACTCCTCAAGCTCTGTATCCTCCCCCTCAACATCGGCTTCCTCCCCTTCACAGGGTTCCTTGCTGCAGGACTCTTGGCTCCCCCATATCTCCTGCTTGCCGTCGCCTACCTATTCACACTCATATGCGGCATGTACGCACTCCTGCTGACAAGTTCGCAGTACGGCATAGCCGCAGCACATCGCGCCCACACGGAGGGCATCCTCGCCCCCTCCTCACAACGCAGGTACATCACGATGCACTGCTTGCCGTTTGCCGATCTCATCTCAAACATCTGGCTCTACATAGTCCTGCATAGGGCGCAGAAGTCCCCCTGGCCGCAGCCTCGGACTCCTGAGCACCAGGCCCCCCACCCTCGGCCGCGATGATATATTCACGGCACAAGCGAGACGACGACAGAAAGTAGGCGCTAGGTGTCCAAGGTTCTCCGCATCGCAGCTCCCATCCTCCTTGTCATAGCCGCGTATAGCGACCAGAGCTACCGCATTGGATTCGGATTGACCTGGAACACGTGGCTCGCCTTGTTTGCGGTTGCCACAGCGGCAAATCTCATCTCCCTCTTCTGGTTCTGCCGTGACGAGAGCCCGCGTGCGCTGGCATTGCGGAGCCTGCTGCTCAAAATCGTTCTGGTCCCGTTCAGCCTTCCCCTACTGCAGTACTCATACGCCCTGGTCTACTTATTCATATCCCCTCATAATTTCTTCGAGGTACTGGACTTGATCTACATGCAGATGGGCCTGGCTTTCCTATGCCTCCTCATCTCGTCGAGCTACGGCATCACCGCCGCCCTTCGCGCCCGCAACCAGGGCCTCAGCAACCCGAAGGCGACGAGGCTCCACATCCCCATGCAGCTCTTCCCCGTGGCCGACTTGGTCTCGTCCTACAAGCTCTACATGCACCTGCGTGCCCGGGATGCCGCACGCCAGCCCGCCGCAGCAATCCCCTCACCCGAGGCCTAGGCCTCGCAAACGTACGACCGAGCCCCGGCCTCGTCCCACGATTCAGGGACGAGGCCGGGGCTCTTATGATTGAAGATAAATGTCCCAAATATGCCCCACTGTGGGGCTGATCTGGGTATATAATAACAATATCGAAAGGAGCGACAATGCCGACGATGACCCGCACCGCCGAGGTGAAGACCCGCACGACCGCGCAGATCAAGGCCGACGCGGCAGCTGTCTACGCACGCTGGGGAATTAGCCTGTCGGACGCGATCAACATCTTCCTCGCCAAGTCGATTGAGGTCGGCGGCCTCCCCTTCGACATGCGCCCCGAGACTCCCACATTTGACGGACTCGAGCGCTATGCCTATCGCCCCACTATGGATGCGAATGGAGTCGCGCGGCTCCCAGGAGACTGGGATGACGGCGAATAAAGCAGCTCCCACTCCATGGGAGATCTGGCACGCGCGCTTTAACTTCGATAACCACGGCTACAAGTTTCGCCCGGTCCTGGTTCTCGCATGTTCACCCGATGGCCTCCTGGCTGCGATGATCACCAGCACCTCGAACAAGCTCTCGCTTCCACTCGACACTCCCATCGACGACTGGCAAGAGGCTGGACTCTCAAAACCATCTCTCGTACGAGTAGACCGAATAGCCCTCTTGCCGCCAACCTACCTAGGCACTGTGGGCAGAATCGGCAGGCTATCTCCGCACGATAAGCACCGAGTCAGCCAGGCACTCACCACGCTCACCCAATAAAGAAACCCGGCCTCGTCCCACGATTCAGGGACGAGGCCGGGGCTTTGAGTCTGCGAGCTCAGCTCAAGGAGAGCGTCACTCCCACTCGATGGTGGCCGGGGGCTTGGAGGTCACGTCGAGGACGACGCGGTTGACCTCGGGCACCGAGTTGGTGATGCGCGTGGAGATGCGGGCCAGGACGTCGTAGGGCAGGCGCGTCCAGTCGGCCGTCATCGCGTCCTCGGAGGACACGGGGCGCAGCACGATCGGGTGGCCGTAGGTGCGGCCGTCACCCTGGACGCCCACGGAACGAACGTCGGCGAGCAGGACGACCGGGCACTGCCAGATCTCCTGATCCAGGCCGGCCGCCGTGAGCTCCTCGCGGGCGATCAGGTCGGCGGCGCGCAGGATGTCCAGGCGCTCGCGCGTGACCTCGCCAATGATGCGGATGCCCAGGCCGGGACCCGGGAAGGGCTGGCGGTTCACCAGGTAGTCGGGCAGGCCCAGTTCGCGGCCGACTGCACGCACCTCGTCCTTGAACAGGGTGCGCAGGGGCTCGACCAGCTCGAAGGTCATATCCTCGGGCAGGCCGCCCACATTGTGGTGGCTCTTGATGTTGGCCGCGCCCTCGCCGCCGCCGGACTCGACGACGTCGGGGTACAGGGTGCCCTGGACGAGGAACTTCACCTCGCCGCCAGCGGCGCCAACCTCTTCGATGACCTGCTTCTGGGCGGCCTCGAAGGAACGGATGAACTCGCGGCCGATGATCTTACGCTTCGCCTCAGGCTCGGTGACGCCGGCCAGGGCGGACAGGAAGCGCTCGGACTCGTCGCAGGTGATGACGCGGATGCCCATGCCGCGCGCGTAGTCGTTCTCGACCTGCTCGCGCTCGCCCGCACGCAGCAGGCCGTGATCGATGAAGAAGCAGGTCAGCTGATCGCCGACAGCCTTGTGCACGAGGGCCGCAGCCACGGAAGAGTCCACACCACCGGACAGGGCGCAGATGACCTGCGCGTCGCCGACCTGCTCGCGAATCTTCGCAACCTGCTCGTCCACGATGGAGCCGGCGGTCCACGTGGGCTCCAGGCCAGCACCCTTGTACAGGAAGTTCTTCAGGGCGTCCTGGCCGAACTGCGAGTGGCCCACCTCGGGGTGCCACTGCAGGCCGTAGAGGCGACGCTCGCGCGACTCGAAGGCCGCGACGGGGGTCTCAGCGGTGGAGGCCGTGACGGTGAAGCCCTCGGGCGCACCCTGGACAGCGTCGCCGTGGCTCATCCACACGATCTGGCCGTCGGGGGTGCCGTCGAACAGGCAAGAACCCGCAGAAACCGTGGCCTCGGTGTGCCCGTACTCGCGGGTACCCGTGCGACCGACGGTGCCGCCGAGGGCGTGAGCCATCGTCTGGAAGCCGTAGCAAATGCCCAGCACGGGCACACCGGCCTCGAAAATCGCGGGATCGACGGAGGGCGC
>JAHACW010000035.1 GCA_018375675.1 Actinomyces sp.
AATTGGCCACCCCGTGAACGCGCCGGGCGCTCGCTGCCCAGTGCTGACATGATAGGAACCATGACGAACCACACGAAGCCGACGTTGTTGATTTCCAACGTCCTGCCGGCACGCCCGGGGGACGAGGCATACAACAACATCTGCATGCGCCTGTGGGATCGTCTTCTTGAGGCTGCGCTGCCGAACTGGAACGTCATCCGCGAATACGCGCAGGAAGACGGCGCTGAGGGTGCCGCTCTGCGCGCCCAGCACGCCGACGCGATCGTCATCATGGGCGGCGAAGATGTCCACCCCAGCCTGTACGGCGCTTCCCAGGGGTACGAGGCCGAGGGGCGCCACTGGTACCGCGCCGACCGCGGACAGATCGCCCTCGTCGACTACGCCGTGCGCACGGGCACCCCGCTCCTGGGCATCTGCCGCGGCATGCAGATCATCAACACGGCGCTCGGTGGCACGCTCGAGCAGCACATCGAGGGTGCGGACGGCACCCACACGAACAACCGGATCCTGTCCGATCACCGCTTCATCCGCCATAGCGTGCGCGTCGGCGAGGGAACTAACCTCGAGCGCGCCCTGGCCCCCGTCCTCACCGACTCCGAGCTGGTCATCTCGTCGGCGCACCACCAGCGCGTGGATCGCCTCGCGCAGGGCCTCCAGGTCAGCGCGCAGGCCCCCGACGGCACGATCGAGGCCATCGAGTCAATCGACGCTCCCGTCATCGGCGTGCAGTGGCACCCGGAGGACCCCGCCGCCGACATCAACCAGCTGCGCGCCCTCCTCGGCCACCTGGACGCCCGCCGCGCCCCCCGCCTGGAGAGGGCCTCGACTACCCTGGTCGCATGACCATCTCCCCGGGAACGAACTTCGACGACCCCCGATTCCGCGACGACGAGCGCACGCCCGCCCAGCGCCTGGAAGCCGGCGCCTACTACGTCGCGGACGACGAACTCTCCGCGCTCACGAAGCGCGCGGTACGCGTCCTGAGCCTCTACGAGCAGGCGCACCCCAGCGACCCGGACATCGCCCGCTACCTGCTCGCCCAGGTTCTCGGCCGGGTGGGGGAGGGCGTCGACATCCGGCCTCCGCTACGTGTCGACTACGGGTACAACATCTCCATTGGCGACGGTTCCTGGGCCAACTACGGCCTGACCGTGCTCGACGTCGCCCCGGTCGTCATCGGCGCCGACGTGCTCATCGGCCCGAACTGCTCGCTTTACACGGCGATCCACCCGACCGAGCCCGGGCCTCGTCGAGCGAAATGGGAGTCCTCAGCGCCGATCACCCTCGAAGATAACGTGTGGCTGGGCGGCTCTGTCGTCGTGTGCCCCGGCGTGACTATCGGCGAAAACTCGATCATCGGAGCCGGCGCCGTCGTCACCCGAGACATCCCCGCCAACTGCATCGCGGTCGGCAACCCTGCCCGCGTCATCAAAGACCTGGATCCCACTACCCCGCGCGCGATCGAAGCGGCGGGTGTCGGAGTCATCGCACACACGGGAGATTACGCATGAGCATCCTGCCGATCTGCATCACGGGCGAACCGGTCCTGCACCAGGTCGCGGCCCCGATCGAGTCTTTCGATTCGGAGCTGAGTGACCTCGCCGCCGATATGATCGAGACGATGCACGCCGCGCCCGGCGTCGGCCTCGCCGCACCCCAGGTGGGCGTCGGATCCCAGATCTTCGTGTGGAGGTATTCGGGCGCCGGATCCTTCGATTCCTACTACCGAGACGTCCTCCAGCTCGACGAAGGCCCTGCGCGCGGCTTCAACATGGCGCTCAGCGGCGTCGTCATCAACCCCACGCTCGACCTCGTGTGGGACGCAGAAGGAGCGGGCGCAATCCTGCCCGAGAAACCCGACATGATGCGCGAGTCCGAGGGCTGCCTATCAGTGCCCGGCTACGGCTACCCCCTACGGCGCGCGCTCGGCGCGGTCCTGCGCGGCTACGACGTGGACGGCAACGCCATCGAGGTGAGCGCCCGCGGGTGGCTCGCGCGCATCTTCCAGCACGAATACGACCACCTGCAGGGGACCCTCTACATCGACCGCCTCGAGGCACCCTACGCCGACGAGGCCCAGCGGGTCATTGCCGAGTGCGGGTGGGGCTCCTGCGGACACACGTGGACCCCGGGGGAGCGAGCCTAAGCCGCTTCCTCCCGGGGTCCCGGTACGAACGCGTCAGTGGACCAGGAAGCCCAGAGAACGGAAGTAGTTGCGGACCTCCTCGGTGGCCTCGGGCGTGGGGGCCTTCGTGTCCTCCAGGTGGTATTCCAGACCCAGCGAGTGCCACTTGTCCTTGCCCAGCTGGTGGAAGGGGAGGACCTCAACACGATCGATGACGTCCTTCCATCGCGAGACGATCTCGCCGACCTGACGCACGTTCTCGGGGTCATCGGTCAGACCCGGAACCAGCACGAAGCGGATCCACATGCGGGTGGCGCCACCGCGAGCCGCGATGCGGTCGCCAAACTCGATCGTGGGCGCCAGGGAACGGCCCGTCGCCTTCTTGTAGGTCTCCTCGTTGCCGCTCTTGACGTCCAGGAGCACGAGATCAATGGCATCGAGCATCTCGTCGTCGCAGTTCGCGCCCAGGAAACCGGAGGTATCGATGCAGGTGTGCACGCCCATCTCCTTGGCACCCATGAGGATGCGCTTGGCGAACTGGGGCTGCATGAGGACCTCGCCACCGGACAGGGTGATACCGCCCTTCGTCGTGCGGAAAATGCGGCGGTAGCGGGCAATGCGTGAGAGCAGCTCCGTGTCGGACACCGGAGCGCCGTCCTTCATAAGGAACGTGTCGGGGTTGTGGCAGTACAGGCAGCGCAGCGGGCAGCCGTTGAGGAAGACCGTCATGCGCGTGCCGGGGCCGTCAACGGCGGTGACGAGCTCCCAGGAGTGAATGGAACCCAGCGTGCCCTCACGCATGCGACGCAGGCGCTCGGAGCGCTCCAGATCCGTGATCTCCTCCAGACCTTCGACGCCAGCGCCGACGGTACGGGATTGGGGAGCTTGGAAATCCTGCTCACGGAACGTGGGAAGAGCGAGGGACTGCGACATGTTTCCTTCTTCGCGGTTGAGTGGGAGCGGTGGCCGTGATGGGAACGAGGCCGTGGATCGTCAGCGGTGCGCGCCGACGTGGGCAGACATAGTAGTGGGGCGCCGAGCGTTGCCCGACGCCCCACTCCAATCAGCTATCAGGCCGAGTGGTGGAAGGTGCGGGACAGGACGTCCAGCTGCTGCTCACGGGTGAGCTTGACGAAGTTAACGGCGTAGCCGGAAACGCGAACGGTCAGGTTCGGGTACTTCTCGGGGTGCTCCATGGCGTCCTTCAGCGTGGACTCCTCGAGAACGTTGATGTTCGCGTGGTACAGGCCTTCCTTGTCGCCGCGCTCTTCGCGGGCGGCCTTCATGTCGGCGAGGCGCTCTTCGTAGGTCTTGGTTGCCATAACATTTCTCCTTTTGTGAAACTCCGGCGGTGCCGGCTTGGGTGGGTCGCGGTGCGGCTCACCCACGAGTGGTGGGTGGCGGGGATCAACACGGGCCACGCATCGATCCCCGCCGATGGTGGATCAGTAGCCCTTGGTGCCGTCGTAGGCGCAGGAATCGTCCGGAACGAAGCCGGCGTCGAGGATGCCGACCAGGTTCTGAATCTGCTCTTCCTTGGAGCGGCCCAGGCCCTGCGGGGTGATCGTGTTCGTCAGCGAGATACCGTCGAGGGCGTCGTTGTAGTCCAGCTTGCCGACCGACAGCATGGAGGCGACCATGCCGTGCGTGTCGATGCCGTTCTCCGGGTTCGCGCCGGGGGCGAAGGGGGTGCCCTTCTGGTGGCCCGACGGGAAGGAACCGGTGGCCTTGCCGTAGACGACGTTCGAGGTGATCGTCAGAACCGACTGGGTCGGGATCGCGTCGCGGTACATGGGGATGGCGCGGATCTTGTCCATGACGGTGTGGACGACGGTCGCGGCGATGTCGTCGGCGCGGTCATCGTCGTTGCCGTAGGTCGGGAAGTCGCCCTCGGTGCGGTAGTCGACGACCAGGCCGGTCTCGTCGCGGATCGGGTAGACCTTCGCGTACTTGATGGCGGCCAGCGAGTCGGCAACGATGGACAGGCCGGCGATGCCGCAGCCCATGGTGCGAATGATCTCGGAGTCGTGCAGCGCCATCTCGATGGACTCGTAGGCGTAGCGATCGTGGCAGTAGTGGATGATGTTGAGGGCCTCGACGTAGGTACCAACGACCCAGTCCAGCATCTCCTCGTAGCGCTTCCACACGTCATCGAAGTCGAGCGGGCCGTCACCCTGGACGGGCTCGTAGCCTTCCATGACCTGCTTGCCGCTCATCTCGTCGCGGCCGCCGTTGATGGCGTAGAGCAGGGCCTTGGCGGCGTTCACACGCGCGCCGAAGAACTGCATCTGCTTGCCGACCTTCATGGGGGAGACACAGCATGCGATGGCGGCGTCGTCGCCCCAGTGGGCGCGGATCTGCGGATCGGACTCGTACTGGATCGACGAGGTGTCGATCGAGATGAGGGCGCAGAACTCCTTGTAGCCGCGGGGCAGGTTCTCGTCCCAGAAGATGGTGATGTTCGGCTCGGGGGCCGGGCCGAGGTTGACCAGCGTCTGGAGCAGACGGAACGAGGTCTTGGTGACCAGCGTACGGCCGTCGTCGCCGAAGCCAGCGTCCGACCAGGTGGCCCAGTAGGGGTCGCCCGAGAAGATCTGGTCGTAGGCGATGGTGCGCAGGAAGCGGGTGATGCGCAGCTTGATGACGAGGGCGTCGATGATCTCCTGCGCGCCGGACTCATCCAGCGTGCCGTTCTTCAGATCGCGCTCGAAGTAGACATCGAAGAAGCCGGACAGTCGGCCGATCGACATGGCGGCGCCGTCCTGGGACTTCACGGAGGCCAGGTAGCCGAAGTAGGTCCACTGCACGGCCTCGTGAGCGTTGGTGGCCGGGCCGGAGATGTCGTAGCCGTAGGACTGCGCCAGGTTCTTCAGCTTCTTGAGGGCCTTGATCTGCTCGGAGTGCTCCTCGCGGTAACGCGCCCAGTGCTCGGAGAAGGGCTCGTTCGCGTAGCGATCCTTGTCCTTTTCCTTCTCGGCGATGAGGTGGTCAACGCCGTAGAGGGCCACGCGGCGGTAGTCGCCGATGATGCGGCCGCGGCCGTAGGCGTCCGGCAGGCCGGTGATGATGTGGGAGGAACGAGCAGCACGAATACGCGGCGTGTAGATGTCGAAGACCGCGTCGTTGTGGGTCTTGCGGTACTGGGTGAAGATCTTCTTCACCTCGGGGTTGTACTCCATGCCGGCCTCGTGGATGGCCGTCTCGACCATACGCCAGCCGCCGTTCGGCATCATCGCACGCTTGAGGGGGGCGTCGGTCTGCAGGCCGACGATCACGTCATCGTCCTCGCAGATGTAGCCCGGCTTGAAGGCATCGATGTCAGCGGGGGTGTCCGTGTCGATGTCGAGGATGCGCACCTTGCGCTCTTCGGAGAGGTACTTCTCTTCGAGAGTGTTCCACACGCGCAGGGTCTTCTCGGTCGGCCCTGCCAGGAACGAGGCGTCGCCCTCGTAGGGGGTGTAGTTCAGCTGGATGAAGTCACGCACGTCGACCTCATCGCACCAGTTACCCTTTACGAAACCTTCCCAGGCCTTCTGGTCTGCTGTCGTCATTCTTCCTCTTCTCGGATGTCCGTATCCCGTTGTGGGGACGGTATGTCAGGAGCAAAACTCCCATGTGCGTCGGATTCCAACGCTTAGGCCCATTGTCCTACGGTCTGGGGGGTCTCCACAACCCATATCGACCGACAGTCTATGTTCTCCGTCTCAGGATATGGGTCCAAAGTCTCCGTCGGTCAAATTGTGGGACCAAGGTCCTTAAGAGAGGGGAGGGGCTTTGACCGCCTACACTGGTACCAGTGCCCGTCCCACAAAGGAGAAAAAGTCCTATGTCTGCACCCCGTCCTGTTCTCGGAGTTGGCGTTCTTGGAGCCGGAACCGTCGGTAGCCAGGTGATTCGTATCCTGCAGTCCAGCCGCGAGGATTTCGCCGCTCGCTCGGGCGCGGAGATGGAGGTGCGCCGCGTCCTCGTCCGCAATGTGGATGCCCCTCGTGACGCTCCGATCGACCGCGAACTGCTGACGACCGACCCTGCCGAGGCGATCGACAACATGGATCTTGTCGTCGAGCTGATCGGCGGCATTGAGCCCGCGCGCACGCTCGTGCTGCGCGCCCTCAACCAGGGCATCTCGGTCGTCACGGGCAACAAGGCCCTCCTGGCCGCGCACGGCCCCGAGCTATACGAGGCCGCCGCATCCAACGGTGCTGACCTCTACTACGAGGCTGCCGTCGCGGGCGCCGTCCCCGTCGTGTACGGCCTGCGCGAGTCCCTCGCCGGCGACCGCATCACGACCGTCATGGGCATCGTCAACGGCACGACCAACTTCATCCTGGACGCGATGAGCACCAAGGGCCTGAGCTACGAGGATGCTCTCAAGCAGGCGCAGGACCTCGGTTTCGCCGAGGCCGACCCCACCGCAGACGTCGAGGGCTTCGACGCCGCGGCCAAGTGCTCCATCCTGGCATCCCTGGCCTTCCACACGCGCGTCGGCATCGACGACGTCGCCGTCGAGGGTATCTCCAGCATCACCAAGGAAGACATGGAGGAGGCCGCTCGCGTCGGCCACACCATCAAGCTCCTGGCAATCGCCGAGCGCCGCATCGGAGAGGACGGCCGCGAGGGCGTCGCCATGCGTGTTCACCCCGCCCAGATTCCCTCCGATCACCCGCTTGCCTCCGTTGACGGCGCCTTCAACGCGATCCTCGTCGAGGGCGAGGCCGCGGGCCGACTCATGTTCTACGGCCAGGGCGCGGGCGGTGCCCCCACGGCCTCGGCGGTCCTGTCCGACCTCGTCGCTGCGGCGCATCACCGCGCCTTCGGTGGTCACGCCCCGCGCGAATCCGTCTACGCCCACCTGCCGATCCTCGATCCGGGCTCGACGCACACCCGCTACCAGATCCGTCTGCAGGTCGAGGATCGCCTGGGCGTCCTGTCCGACGTCGCCGGCATCTTCGCCCGCCACGGCGTCTCCATCCAGTCCGTGCACCAGCGCAACGACGAGGTGCCCGGCGCCTGTGTCATCGTCGTGACCAGCCACCGTGCCCGCGAGGCAGATCTGCGCGCCGTCGCCCGTGCGCTGTCCGTCTCCGATGCAGTGCGAGAGGTGACCTCCACGATCCGTGTTGAGGGTGAGTGACGTGCGCCTGCGTGATGACTTCGTCGCGGTGAAAGTTCCCGCGACCAGTGCGAACCTCGGACCCGGATTCGACTCCATGGGTCTGGCCCTCGACCTGTGGGACGAGGTCTCGGTCCACGCGACGACGGGGGCGACCTCGGTCGTCGTTGAGGGTGAGGGAGCCGGAAACGTTGAGCAGGGCGAGGACAACCTCGTCGTGCGCGCCCTGCGCCTCGCGCTCGACCGCGCCGGCGCGCCCCAGGTGGGCGTGCGCATGCACTGCACGAATCGCATCCCCCATTCCCGAGGCCTGGGTTCCTCTGCGAGCGCCATCGTCGCCGGCGTGACGTTGGCGCGCGCCCTCATCGGTGACGCCGACGTGCTCGGCCGTCAGGAGATCCTCGAGATCGGTTCGCAGATGGAGGGCCACCCCGACAACGTGGCTCCCGCCGTCTTCGGCGGTGCGACCGTCTCCTGGATGAACGAGGAGACCTCCGAGGTCGGCAGCGTGCGCCTGACCCCGCCCGAGGGCATTAGCCCGGTCGCCTTCATCCCGGACTTCGAGCTGCGTACCGCCGCCGCGCGTGCCGCGCTGCCCGCAACCGTGCCCCACGGCGACGCGAGCTTCAACGTCGCCCGCGGCGCTCTGCTGGCCGCCGTGCTCTCGGGCAATGCCCAGGCGAGCGGGGGAGCGGACCTGCACGCGCTTCTCATGGAAGCCACGCGTGACCGTCTGCATCAGGAGCAGCGTCGGGCCGCGATGGAACCCTCCCTCGCCCTCGTTGACTGGTTGCGCAGCGCGGGCTTTGCCGCCGTCGTCTCCGGCGCAGGCCCGACCGTTCTGTCTCTGGAGTCCGTCGGCGCCGATATTCGCCGCGACGCAGCCGGTGCAGGCTGGCGTGTCGTGCCGCTGGCCGTGGCCGCATCGGGCGTCCAGATCACCCGCGGAAGCCTCTCTAAGGTGGAATTCTGAGCGTTTACGCGCTGTGAGTTTCTGCGCAAGCACCGCCAGCCGCGCCGTCTGATCGACAGCGGGCTGGCGGTCTTGCTATATTTTTTTCAGGTCGAGACGAGTGTTCGACTTCGGCCTTCGCGATGTGCCTCTTTTGCGCATCTTCCTGATCAAGCTTTTTCGTGTGCTTGAGCAATCACCTCGCCCGCTGTGGGCGCATTCCAGTAAGGATCACTTCGTGAGCAACGAAACCTCCGCCGAAACGACCGCGTCGCTGTCGGCGATGAAGCTGCCTGAGCTGAAGGCTCTGGCCGCCTCCCGCGGCCTCAAGGGCATCTCTCAGCTTCGTAAGTCCCAGCTGATCGAGCTGCTGAGCAACGGCGCCGGCGCCTCGACCCCGCAGGAAAAGGCTCCCCGTGAGGACGCTCCTGCCTCGTCCAAGAAGAAGACCGGCAAGTCTGAGAAGCCGGCCGCCGCAGAGTCGGCTGAGCAGGTTCCCGCCTCCGACGCGACCGCCGAGGCTCCGCGACGTTCTCGCCGCCGCCGCGCGGTGAGCCAGGGTGCCGTCGAGCCCGCACATGTCACCCTCGACCTGCCCCTGCCGGCTGCCGAGCGCACCGAGCCCACCCCGGAGCCCGACACGACCGTCGTCGAGACCGTCCTGAACATCGAGCTGCCTGACGGCGACGACACCGAGGCTCGTCGCCCCCGCCGTGAGCGCGGCCGCCGTGGTCGTCGCGACCGTGAGAACCGCGAGAACCGTGGCGACGGCCGTGAGAACCGCGAGAACCGTGGCGAGGGCCGCGAGAACCGCGAGAACCGTGGCGACGGCCGTGAGAATCGCGAGAACCGCCCTGCGCGCGGCGGCGAGGACAACCTTGCGCCGATCGCCGGCATCCTCGACATCCAGGAAAACCACGCCTTCGTCCGCACCTCCGGCTACCTGCCCGGCCCGAACGACGTCTACGTGACGCTCGGCAATGTGCGCCGCTGGGGCCTGCGCGCCGGTGACGCGGTCGCCGGTGCCGTGCGCCTGCCCCGCGAGGGTGAGCGTCAGCGCCAGAAGTACAACGCCCTCGTGCGCGTTGACTCCGTCAACGGTATGACGATCGAGCAGGCGCAGGCGCGCCGCGAGTTCGGCAAGCTGACCCCGGTCTACCCCTCCGAGCAGCTGCGTATGGAGACCTCTCCCAAGGCCTACACGCCGCGAGTCATCGACCTGGTCGCCCCCGTCGGCAAGGGCCAGCGTGGCCTCATCGTCTCCCCGCCCAAGGCCGGTAAGACGATGGTCATCCAGCAGATGGCCAAGGCCATTGAGCTGAACAACCCCGAGGTGCACCTCATGGTCGTCCTGGTGGACGAGCGCCCCGAAGAGGTTACCGACATGCGCTCGATCGTCAAGGGCGAGGTCATCGCCTCCACCTTCGACCGTCCCGCATCGGACCACACGACCGTCGCCGAGCTCGCGATCGAGCGCGCCAAGCGCCTCGTCGAGCTGGGCCAGGATGTCGTCGTCCTCCTCGACTCGCTCACGCGTCTGTCCCGCGCCTACAACCTGGCTGCGCCCGCCTCGGGCCGTATCCTCTCCGGTGGCGTGGACGCGTCCGCGCTGTATCCGCCCAAGAAGTTCTTCGGCGCTGCCCGCAACATCTCCGAGGGCGGCTCGCTGACGATTATCGCTTCCGCCCTCGTGGAGACCGGCTCGAAGATGGACGAGGTCATCTTCGAGGAGTTCAAGGGCACCGGCAACATGGAGCTGCGCCTGTCGCGTCAGCTCGCCGAGCGCCGTATCTTCCCCGCGATCGATCTCAACGCGTCGGGTACCCGTCGCGAGGAGCTCCTCTTCAAGCCCGAGGAGCTGCGCATCATGTGGAGGCTCCGCCGCGTCCTGGGCACCCTCGATCAGCAGCAGGGCCTCGAGCTGGTCCTCGACAAGCTCAAGGAAACCCAGTCCAACGCTGAGTTCCTCATGCTCATCCAGAAGACGACGCCCTCCGAGTGATCGGCGGGTGAGCGCGGGGCGAGTGGTGAGAGCCGCTCGCCCCGTTTTCTTGTCAGGCCTGCTCGCGAGTACCGGACAACTGATGAGGGCCTGTGTCAGACTTGTGGCATGGTGAACATGGCGCCGAATTCGATCAGTGCGCAGGCGACACAGGAGAACTCGCGCCGATCCTGGAGCAGTGTGCGCGGATTTGCGCGCCTCGTGCTGGGTTTTGTGCTCGTGCTTCCGGCTCCCCTTCAGCTGGGATTCGCCTTCTATGATCGGGCCCTTCATGGGGTCGGGGATGGGCTGGACTGGCCGCATTGGACCGGATGGGTCATGGTGCTCTGCGGAATCGGCGTCCTGTCGCGCGGCGTCGGTCTACGGCGCTCGGGGCGTCAGAAGATGGCGGAGATCGCCGAGAAGTGGGCGGCCTTGGAGAGGCAGCGCTCAGAGGTCGAGCGCGTGTTTTCCACGCTCGTCGGCGCTGGGCACTACGAGGTCGGACTGACGGCGCGCCACGAGCACGCCCGAGCTGAACGCACCAGGGTTGGCGCTCGGATCGCTGCGCACAGGTCACCGGGCTTCTTCGCGTCGCTCAGCGAGGCGTCGGGAGGAGCGGAGGATAAGATCCTTGCGCAGATGGATCGCCTGGCGCACGCGGATGCCGCGATCATGGCTGCCCGCGACTTTTTCGCCTGTGCGCCCGGCTGGCGCGACGTGTGGAAGACCGAGATCGGCCCGATCATCGAAGACTTGGACGTCCTTGACGACGTCGCAGACACCCTCGAATCGGTCAACGCGGCCCCTGGCATCCTGGCGGAGATTGAGGCATTCAGGGAGCGCGTGGGGGACCACAAGGACACGGTGAACGACCTCGGGAAGCGCCTCGAGGATGGGCAGGTAGGTCCAGCTCAGGCTCTCGAAGAACTCGACCGGATCACGGGCGAGGCGCGAGCGCGCACCGCCGAGCTCATTGAGGACAGTCTCCTCACCGATGCCTCGCCGCTCGGACGGCAACGCTACGCGCGATGGAAGGACATGGGCATCAGGCTCACCGCGGCTAACGCGGAGTACGACGCAGCCTATTGGAGCCAGGACGCGGACACTGATATCGAGTACAACCCGGCAGCCACGATCCGACTGACCGCAAACTCCGCGGGTGTTGACCTGGAAGGACTGCCGGCGCCCGCCACCGGTGTCCTGACGGACGGCCGATCGTCCATCTATCTGCTGCCGATGTATCTCGATCAGTATCTGACTGACGAGGTGGACGAGGCAGGCGGCGGCTCCTCGGCGACCTGAGCGATAGACGCTCGACCCGTTTTCCTGTCTCGAAAGCTGTTGAACCGCCAAGCGTGAACCTGACCGTTGTGTCAGAGTGACTGCATGACTTCTGCGAGCACCGAATTGGCTAACGAGGAGCGCGGACACATGACGGCGCGAGATGCGAAGCGTTCGGCCCTGGGCATGGGACGGATCCTGCTGGGTGCCATCATGGTGATCTTCGTTCCCGTGTGGCTGGTATTCTCCCTCGTTGATTACACCCGGCCCACGGTACCGGCGAACGAACTCGTGACTCCGTCCGTCGACGTGTACGACGAGATGGGGAGCTTCGAGCCGATTGATGGTCGTCCGCTGACAGACGTCCTCGGCGGCGTCGCGTTCGCGCGTCCCGTCCACCTTGTCATCTTGTCGACCGATGACCTGGTGGACGACAACCTCGACGAGGCCACCCTGAAGTACGCGCGGGCTGGGCATAAGGAGTGGATCTCGCCCAATGGGTACAAGTGGGCCGACGGCTACCTGATCCTGTCGGTGTCGCCCACCCACCGCAAGGTGGGCACGTACTTTGGCGAGGACATCGCCCCGCCGCTGTCCGTTCAAGCGGAGATTCAGGACGCCGCGAAGGATGACTTCCGTGCGGGCCGCTGGAGTGAGGGGATGGTCGCGGCGGCCACGAAGGCAGCCGCGTACATTCCGAACGAATCGGGCCGCAGCATCGAGAACAGAGTCGTGTGGCCCCACTGGATGGGATGGCTCGTCTCGCTCACGGGCATCGGCGTCCTCGCGCGCGGACGCAGCCTGCGTCGGACGGTGCGAGAAAGCTCGGAGCGTATCGCCGAGGCGTGGAACGAGATGGAGCAGCGCCGCTCAGAGGTGGATCGAGCCTTCCATTCGATCATCGATGCCGGTCACTACAGCAAGGGGCTGACCGCGCGCTACGGGTGCGCCAACCAAGAGCGCAAGAAGGTGCGCGAGCGTGTCTCCGTTCTGCGATCCCCGGGGTTCTTCGGATCCCTCAGCGCGGGTGCGGCGAGTGAGAGGGAGGATCTCCTCGAAGATATCGAGCTGCTGTCGGCAGCCGATGACGCGATTTTCGCAGCCCGCGACTTTTTCGCGCTGGCACCAGGGTGGCGCACTCTGTGGGACAACGAGGTGGGCCCGGTCTTCGAAGACCTGCTGGCGGCGGATTCCATCTCGGTCAAGGTGCGCAACCGCGTCAACAAGCGTCAAGTGAAGAACGCAGTGGAGGCGTTCAACCGCTGGACGAATGAGCAACGGGACATCATCGTCGGCCTCGGAAACAGCCTGGAGCGCGCGGAGATCACTCCTGTGCAGGCTCTCGACGAACTGGATCGAATCGCGAGCGAGTCTCGGGCGCGCCTGACGAAGCTCATCGGACAGGCACTCGTCGCCGATACCTCGTCCTCGGGCCGTCAGCGCTACGAACACTGGGAAGGCAACAGGGGCGGTACCGTCAGCGCCAGCGATGTGCTCTACAAGGGCACGTACCTGAGCGGCGGTGACCGCCACGAGTACAACCCCGCCTCGACGATCCGCCTGACCGCGAACTCTGCGGGCGTTCGCCTCACGGGCAAGGCTGCGGAGAAGTCCGGTCGTTTCCAGGCGAACAATGTGTCCGTGTGGGCGTACCCGACGTATCTCGACCGCTACGTGGACTACGACCCGTCCAGCTCCTCGACCAGTTCAGCAGACTACGGCTCATCCTCGGGTGGCTTCTCGGGTTCCGGTTCCTCATCGTCCTTCTGAGTCCCATCGGGATACCGGGCAACTGAAGGCGATCCGTGCCAGAGTGGAGGCATGACGTCTCAGGCAACGGAAACGATGGGTCATCTGCACCAGGATCCACGTTCGGTGATGCGCAGCGTGCTCGGCTGTGCGCGACTCCTGGCGGGTCTGGGCCTCTTTTTGGTGGCCCCCGTGTGGCTCGGCATCGCCGTCTCCATCGGTAATACGCACGCTGTCCTGTGGCCCACCTGGTACGCCTGGGTAACGATGCTGGCGGGCATCGGCCTCTGGGTGCGCGGGTGGATGCTGCGCCGCCTCGCCCGCGAGAACATGCGCAAGGCCGGCGAGGAATGGGAGGCGCTCGAGAAGCGTCACCTCGAGGTCGAGCGTGCCTTCTGCCCGCTCCTTGGGGCCGGGTGTTACGACCGAGGCCTAACTGCGCGCCTCGAGGCCGCTCGGGCCGAGCGCGACAATCTGCGTGCTCGTATCGCTGCGGAGGCTTCGATTCCGTTCCTTGCTTCGCTGAGCGCTGCGACGGCTCGGGAAACGGAGAGGATCGTGGGGGATTTCCATGGCCTGATGGATGCGCACGTCGCGTTGATGGCCGCGCGCGATTTGTTCGCGCTCGCTCCTGCCTGGCGCGCGGTGTGGAACAACGAGCTGGGTCCGGTGTACGAGGACCTGACCGTCGTCGAGACCCTCACGGAGACCGTCCAACGGCAAAGCTCAGAGCCGCCGGTCCTGAGCATGGCGGCGTCCCTCATACTGTGGCTCAACGAGCAGCGCCTGGCCACGAACGACCTGGGGGCAAGTCTCGAGCGCGCGCAGATAGATCCCGCCGAGGCGTTGACGCAGCTCGATCGGATCGCCGACGAGGCCAGGGTGCGCCTGGTGTGCCTCATCGAGACGGCTCTCGGCGCCGACACGTCCATGATCGGGCGGAGGCGTTACAAGCGCTGGAGGAGGGGCGCGGGGGAGAAGCTGCGCACCAACGAGACGCGCTACCTCGGCGCGTACCGGATCGCCGGCGTGACGTACACCTACAACCCCGGCCAGGTGATCCGCCTGACGACGAATAGCGCGGGTATCAACCTCAAGGGGAGTGCGGCCCATTCCACTGCGTTCTTCACGGCGTTCGGCGCGCAGCTCTACGTGCCTCCCGCGTACCTCCATCGCTACCTCGTGTGGGACGGGACCTCGCGCTACGGCTCCTCGCAGGCGAACTACCTGACGTCGGCCGCGAACGTCGGTCCGGGCAGGCGCACACGCTGAGCACCGCACCCCGCGTCCGCCTCTACCCCGTGGAGTCGTGGATGTGAGCCTCGGGTTCGCCCATAGCCGATGTCACGCCCGCGGCGCCCCTCCCTCGTTGAAGCGGGTGGGGGCGTGTGCGATAATGTCGTGTCGGCTTACCGGTTCACCGGCATGCCCCAGGCGCTTCTTGGCGCGCTGGAAGGTGAGTCCCCGCCAGATGCGGGGGACGCTGCATGTCCGGACCCGGGGCACCAAACGATCCAGGAGAAACTCCATGAAGAAGGGTATTCACCCCGAATACGTGGACACCGTCGTGACCTGCACGTGCGGCAATACGTTCCACACCCGTTCCACCATCACCTCCGGTGAGATGCGCGTGGACGTGTGCTCGGCCTGCCACCCGTTCTACACGGGCAAGCAGAAGATCCTCGACACCGGCGGCCGCGTCGCCAAGTTCGAGGCTCGCTACGGCAAGCGCGTGCGCCCCTCCAAGTGAGGGTGAGCGGCTAGCTCAACGGCGGTGTCGTTGGCCCTATGGCCGACGGCGCCGCCGCTTTGTCAACTGTATGGAACGAAGGAAGTGGTGAATCGTGGCCGCGACTGATGAACTCGGCGCTCTGGGCCCCCTGCTGCAGGAATATGAGCAGGTCGAGGCGCAGATGGCGGATCCCCAGACACTGGCGGACCCGCAGCTGATGCGCCGAGTCGGTCGACGCTACGCCGAGCTTGGTCGCGTGAAGGCCGCCGCTGATAGGCTCTCCTCCGCCTCGGGAGACCTCGAGGCCGCCCGAGAGCTGGCCGCCGAAGATCGCTCCTTCGCTGATGAGATTCCCGCCCTCGAGGAAGAGGAAGCGGCCGCCCACGAGGCACTCGTCAAGATTCTGGCTCCCCGCGACCCCGAGGATGCGATGGACGTCATCCTTGAGATCAAGGCGGGCGAGGGCGGCGAAGAATCTGCGCTGTTCGCCTCCGATCTGGCACGCATGTATGCCCGCTATGCGGAGGCGCACGGCTGGAGCGTCACCGAGATGAGTGCGACCCACACTGAGCTCGGTGGCTTCAAGGACATCACGCTCGCGATTCGCGCGAAGGGCACGCCCGCACCCGACGAGGGTGTGTGGGCGCACCTGAAGTACGAGGGCGGCGTGCACCGCGTCCAGCGCGTGCCCGTCACCGAGTCGCAGGGTCGTATTCACACGAGCGCCGCAGGCGTTTTTGTCATGCCGGAGATTGAGGACGACGAGGAGATCGTCATCGACCCGAACGATCTGCGTATCGATGTCTACCGGTCCAGTGGTCCCGGCGGCCAGTCGGTCAACACGACCGACTCCGCTGTGCGTATCACGCACATTCCCTCGGGCATCGTCGTGTCGATGCAGAATGAGAAGTCGCAGCTGCAGAACAAGGAGGCCGCGCTGCGCGTGCTGGCCTCGCGCCTGGCCGCCGAAGCGCGGGCGAAGAAGGAAGCCGAGGCCTCGGCCCAGCGTCTGTCCCAGGTGCGTACCGTGGATCGCTCGGAGCGCATCCGCACATACAACTTCCCGGAGAACCGCATCGCGGATCATCGCACGGGCTTCAAGGCCCACAACCTGGACGCGGTCCTGTCCGGCGCGCTCGATGCAGTGATCGCTTCGCTGCAGGAAGCTGATGAGGCCGAGCGCCTGGCCGCTGCTGCACAGTCGTGATTGGAGGAGACATGGGGACGTGGTCTGTGACGGATGCGCGCGCGTGGGCGCGTGAACGCCTGACGACGGCCGGCATCGACTCGGTCGATGCGGACGTGCGTGAGCTGCTCGAGTGGGCGTGTGACGCCTCCTCCCAGTGGGATCTGCCGGCGGAGCTGAACGAGGACCAGGCTGAGAAACTGCGCACGGCGGTGGGGGAGAGGGCCCTGCGTATTCCCCTTCAGCACGTCACGAGTCGCATGTTCTTCCGTGGCTTGACCCTGGCCGCTCGCCCCGGCGTGTTCGTCGTGCGCCCGGAGACTGAGGTACTTGCCGGCCTCGCGATTGACGAGGCCATGTCGGTCGTCTCCCGCCGCGGCGAGGCTCGAGTCGTCGACCTGTGCGCCGGCTCCGGCGCGATCGGGCTGGCAGTGGCCGTCGAGACCACCCGCACCGAGGTATGGGCCGTCGAGAAGGAAGCCGAGCCCTTCGCCCTGGCCTGTCAGAACCGCGACGCTGTGGGCGTTCCCTGCCTTCACTTGGAGCGAGGCGACGCGACGGATCCAGCCACGCTCGCGCACCTGGACGGGATGGTCGACGTCGTCGTCACCAACCCGCCCTACGTTCCCGCCGATGAGATGCCCAAGCAGCCCGAGGCCAGCGCCGACCCCCACGTCGCCCTGTACGGGGGAAGCCCGGACGGGACCGAGATCCCCGGGCGCGTCGCGCGTCGCGCCCTCACCCTCCTGCGCCCCGGTGGTGTGCTGCTGATGGAACACTCGCCCACGCAGGAAGAAGCCATCGCTGCGATCGCCGCGCAGCTCGGAATGACGGACATTGCAACGCTGCCCGACCTGGCTGGCAGGCGTCGTTTCCTGAGCGCCCGCGCACCCGAATCGACAAGGCCCACGGCATCCGTGACACAATGAACACGATGAGTACAGAGACGATCCTGAGCGCCGTTCCTTCCATGAACGAGGCCGACCTAGCGCGCGCCCAGCGGGAGCTGCGCGACGGCCATCTTCTCGTCGTCCCCACGGACACCGTCTACGGCATTGGCGCGGACGCTGCCAACCCCGAGGCCGTTGCTGCGGTCCTGGCCGCCAAGGGCCGCGGACGACAGATGCCCCCACCCGTGCTCGTCGCCTCCGTCGAGGCGATCGACTCGCTGTGCGTCGATGTACCCGAGGCCGCCCGCGCTTGTGCGCGTGCCTTCTGGCCCGGCGGACTCACCCTCATCCTGCGCGCTCGCCCCGACCTCGGGTGGGACCTGGGTGAAACCGGCGGCACCATCGGCGTGCGCATGCCGAACCAGAGCGCCCTCCTCCGCCTCCTGCATGACTTCGGACCAATGGCCGTCACCTCCGCGAACCTGACCGGTCAGCCTCCCGCGACCTCGGTCGAGCAGGCCGTCGGATACTTCGGAACACTCGTGTCCGCCTACCTCGACGGTGGCCCCACCCAGGGATCCACGGCCTCGTCGATCGTTGACTTCGCGCACGACGTGCCCCGGGCGCTCCGCCTTGGAACCATCTCCTTGGATGAGCTCAGCGCCGTCGCCGGCGTGCCCATCGCCCCCGTCGAAGGGGCCACTTCGTGAAGGTCTACCTGCTGCTGGGGGCCATCGCGATGGCCCTGACGATCCTGCTGACCCCGGCCGTGCGCTGGGCATGCTTGCAGTTCAATATCTTGCCGCCCCTGCGCGGCCGGGACCTGCAAAAGAAGCCCATCCCACGCCTGGGCGGCGTCGCCATGACGATCGCACTGATCGTCACGATGCTGCTTGCCTCGCGGATCCCGTACATGGCGCCACTCTTTACGACCACGGTCCCGTGGGCGGTCATGGCCGGCGCAGGTGCCATGTGCATCCTCGGCATCATCGATGACATCATCGAGTTGGACTGGATGGCCAAGCTCGGCGGTCAGGTGCTCATCGCAGGTGGCATGGCTTTTGGTGGGGTGCAGCTGGCCTCGTTCCCGATTTTCGGCCTGACGCTCGGATCCTCCCGACTGTGGCTCTTCGTCTCCGTCTTCTTCATCGTCGGCATCATGAACGCCGTCAACTTCATCGACGGGCTCGACGGCTTGGCATCCGGCATGATCGCGATTGGCGCAGGGTCCTTCTTCGTCTATTCCTACATCGTCACCCGTCTGATGGGCGCGGCCTCCTACGCGACGACCGCCAGCCTCATCGTGATCGCGCTGCTCGGGGTGTGCGCTGGCTTCCTCTGGTTCAACTTCCACCCCTCCTCGATCATGATGGGCGGGGGAGCGGAGACCATGGGCCTCGTCCTGGCCGCCGCCGGCATCATCGTCACCGGCAAGATCGATCCGTCGCTGCTCGGTCGCCAGCAGATGATCGTGTCCGCGCTGCCGCTCATCCTGCCGCTCTCGGTCATCTTTATGCCCGTCCTCGACCTGGTCGTCACCTCGATTCGCCGCATGAGCAGAGGCAAGAGCCCCTTCGTTGCCGACCGCTCCCACTTCCACGACCGTCTCCTCGTTGCCGGGCACTCTCACCGCGGAGTCGTCGCGATCCTGTGGATGTGGACCGCCATCGTCTGCGTCCCCGCAGTCGGGCTCCTCGTCTTCGAGTGGTGGAGCGTCGCTCTCGTCGCAGTCACCGCTGCGGCTATCGGCGTGGCTGTCACGACCCGAGAATTTCCCAAGGAAGAGACCACTCCCGAGGAGGTTTCCGCATGACCTACGTGCTCGCCCTCGCCATGGTTGTCGTCATCGTCGGGGCGCAGTGGTTCTTCACGTCGCGTGCCCTGCGGTCGCCCTCCCACTTCATCGGATGGGTGACCGGCGGATACGCGGCGAAGATCGCTCTGCTCGCCATCGGACTGTATGTTCCGCGCGCCCTGGGCATGGACGTCCGGGTGGCCGCAATCGCCACAATCATTGCGATTATTGTGTCCTCGACCGTCGAGATGATGGTCATGATGCGCAAGCGCACGATGAACGTGGACGCGCCGAGCGACACTCAGTAACCCTTGCGCGCGCTGGGCGGCCCCTTCTCTGTATAGAATGGTCCAGTTGCCCCGGCAGCAGACACAAACCAATGGAGTTGAGATGAAGGAGGCACATTCAGTGTCCGATCACGCGCCTGCTCGCCGCACCGCGTCCAAGCCGCGTTGGTATTGGGTGAGCCTCGCGATCCTTCTCATTGTCATCGCACTCACCGCCTACCCCGCGTTCACGCAGCACCCCCACCAGCCGGCCCTCGAGGATTTTTTCCCGACCGTGATTTTCGGTGAGGGAACGTTCTTCGAGTTCAACCGCCTGACGCTCGCCCGCGTCATCATGGGCCTGCTCATCTCGCTGATTCTCGTTGCGGTCGCGCGCAAGCCCAAGCTGGTGCCGACCCGCGGACAGATGGTCATCGAGGGGCTCGCCGGTTACGTGCGTGACAACGTCGCGCTCGACATGCTCGGCCCCAAGACCGGCCGCAAGTTCTCCGGCTTCATTGGCTTCCTGTTCTTCGGCGTCCTCGCCATGAACATCGCCGGTATTATCCCCGGCATCAACATCGCGGCCTCGTCGGTCGTCGCCGTCCCGATGGTCTTCGCGCTCATCACGTACGTGACCTTCATCGGAGCCGGCATCGCCAAGCAGGGCGTCGGCGGTTTCTTCTCCGCCCAGCTCTTCCCCTCCGGCCTGCCGATCCCGATGTACGTGCTCATCACGCCCATCGAGTTCCTGTCGAACTTCGTCGTTCGCCCCGTCACGCTGACCCTGCGTCTTCTGTGCAACATGATCTCGGGCCACCTCCTGCTGGGTATGACTTACTTCGGTACCGCCGTGATGCTGCACGAGCTTTCAGCCCTGTCCGCAGCCGCCAGCCTGACCGGTGCCGCCATGTTCGTCATGACGGGCTTCGAGGTCTTCGTTGCCTTCCTGCAGGCGTACATCTTCACGATCCTGTCGACCGTGTACATCAAGCTTTCCGTCGAACATCACTGACCCCCAACGCCACCCGGCGTTACTAACAGAAGGAAACCACTATGGGAACCGCAGCATTCGCCTACATCGGCTACGGCCTCGCCACCCTGGGCCCCGGCCTTGGTATTGGCCTCATGGTCGGCAAGACCCAGGAAGCGACCGCCCGTCAGCCCGAGGTTGCCGGCCGTCTCTTCACCAACATGATCATCGGCGCCGGCATGGTCGAGGCCCTCGGCCTCATCGGCTTCGTTCTGCCGCTCATCGTTAAGTGATCGCCATGCACCAGATTGTCGCCGCGTCGGACCAGGAGGTCGGCGGCCTCGCCGTCATCCTGCCGCCGCTGTACGAGATTTTCTGGTCGGCTCTCGTTCTGCTTATCGTCCTGCTCCTCGTCGGACGCTACGCGCTGCCTCGCATCTACAAGACGATGGACGAGCGCGCTGCGAAGATCGAGGAGGGCCTCGGCGCCGCCGAGCAAGCGAAGGCCGATCAGGCTGCCGCGGCGCTCAAGCGCGAGGAGATCATTCGTGAGGCTCACGCTGAAGCGCACACCATCCGTGAGCGCGCCAACGACGAAGCGAAGGCCATCGTGGCCGCCGCGCGTCACGATGCAACAAGCGAGGCCAACCGTATTCTCGAGGCCTCCGAGCGTCAGATCCTCGCCGAGAAGCAGGCTGCGCAGATCTCCCTGCGTTCCGAGGTGGGTCTGCTCGCCTCCGAGCTGGCAGAGAAGATCATCGGTGAGCACCTCACCGACACGGCCCTGACTTCTCGCGTGGTCGATCGCTTCCTTGACGAGCTCGAGGCCGACAGCGCCCGGGTCGAGGAGAAGCGATGACACAGATGCGCACGATCGAGTCCGTCCCCTTTGCGAAGGAGCTGGCGGCGGCCCTGGCCACGCCCGGCACTGACCCAATGCGGGTTGCCGAGGATTTTTTCGGCCTGGCCGACCTGTTCAAGGAGAACACTCGTCTCGCGCGTGCAGCGACCGACCCGGCGCGGTCGGTCGCAGATAAGCAGGGGCTCGTCTCCAGCGCGTTCGCTTCGCACGTGACGGCTGCGACGCTGTCCGTCGTGAATGCGGTCGTCGCCGACCACTGGCGTCATCCGGCGGATGTGGCGGACACGCTCGAGGTGCTCGGCATCCTCGGCGTGCTCAATGCCGCCGGTGCCGAGGGCGCTCTCGAGCAGGTTCGCGAGGAGCTGTTCCAGGTGCGCTACTTCCTGGCACACCAGCGCGAGGTCCGCGTGCGCCTGTCGGATAAGTCCAAGGGTGACGCACACGAGCGCGGCGATGTCGCGTCGAAGCTCTTCGCCGCGCATGTCAGCATCTGGACAATGCGCCTCGTGCGTCGGGCGGTCGGACGCTCGAACCACGGTCGTCTGCTGCACAACCTGCGTCGCTACGCGCAGTGGGCAGCGACTATGCAGGACCGTCTCTTCGTCACGGTCGCCACGGCGACCCCGATGAGTGAGGCTCAGGTTGAGCGCCTTCGTTCCATCCTCTCGAAGCGCTACGGCACGGACGTCGACCTGGCGATCTCGATTGATCCCGAGGTCGTGGGTGGCTTCCGCCTGCGCGCGGGCATGACCGCGATCGACGCCTCGTTGGCCAGCCGCATCAGTGCAGCGCGCGACGCGATCGCCAGCTAGCACTTCTCGTACACACATTAATTTTCTTTTACCTAGTTAGGAATCCTCATGGCTGACCTCAGCATCTCCCCGGAGGAAATCCGCGGAGCACTGGACTCCTTTATGGAGTCCTACCGTCCGGCGGACGTGGCCACCGAAGAGGTGGGTCACGTCATCGAAACGGCCGATGGTATCGCGCACGTCGAGGGCCTGCCCGGCACCATGGCGAACGAGCTGCTGCGTTTCGAGGACGGGACGCTGGGCCTGGCCATGAACCTCGACCAGCGCGAGATCGGTGCCGTCGTCCTCGGTGACTTCGGCGGTATCGAAGAGGGCCAGGTCGTGCACCGCACGGGCGAGGTTCTCTCGGTTCCCGTCGGTGACGGCTACCTGGGCCGCACGGTCGACCCGCTCGGCCGCCCGATTGACGGGCTCGGCGAGATCACGGACCTGGACGGGCGCCGCGCGCTCGAGCTGCAGGCCCCCGGCGTTATGGCGCGTAAGAGCGTCCACGAGCCCCTCGCCACCGGCCTGAAGGCTATCGACTCGATGATCCCGGTTGGCCGCGGCCAGCGTCAGCTCATCATCGGTGACCGCAAGACCGGCAAGACCGCGATCGCCCTTGATACGATCCTCAACCAGCGCGAGAACTGGAAGAGCGGCGACCCGAACAAGCAGGTGCGTTGCATCTACGTGGCGATCGGCCAGAAGGGCTCGACCATCGCTTCGGTGCGCTCCACCCTTGAGGACGCCGGTGCCATGGAGTACACGACCATCGTGGCCTCCCCGGCCTCGGATCCCGCCGGCTACAAGTACATGGCACCCTACACGGGTTCGGCCATCGGCCAGCACTGGATGTACCAGGGTAAGCACGTCCTCATCGTCTTTGACGACCTGTCCAAGCAGGCCGAGGCATACCGTGCGGTCTCGCTGCTGCTGCGTCGCCCGCCGGGCCGCGAAGCCTACCCCGGCGACGTCTTCTACTTGCACTCCCGCCTGCTGGAGCGTTGCGCGAAGCTCTCGGATGCCCTGGGTGGCGGTTCGATGACCGGCCTGCCGATCATCGAGACCAAGGCGAACGACGTGTCGGCCTACATCCCGACCAACGTCATTTCGATCACCGATGGCCAGATCTTCCTGCAGTCCGACCTGTTCAACTCGAACCAGCGTCCCGCTGTCGACGTGGGTATCTCCGTGTCCCGTGTTGGTGGCGCGGCCCAGCCCAAGGCCATGAAGAAGGTCGCCGGTACGCTCAAGCTGACGCTCGCGCAGTACCGCTCGATGGCGGCCTTCGCCATGTTCGCCTCCGACCTGGATGCGGCGACTCGTCGTCAGCTGACCCGCGGTGAGCGCCTCATGGAGCTGCTCAAGCAGCCCCAGTCCACGCCTTACGCGATGGAAGACCAGGTCGCCTCGATCTGGATGGGTACTAAGGGCTACCTCGATGACATCGAGGTCGAGGACGTCCTGCGCTTCGAGCGCGGCCTGCTCGACCACCTGCACGCCAACTCCACCGTGCTCGACACGATCGCGGCGACCGGCGACCTGACCTCCGAGACGGAGGAGGCGCTCAAGAACGCCGTTGAGGAGTTCCACCACCAGTGGATTAGCGCCGGACGTGGCGCCGCCGAACTCGAGGACGGCGAGGTCGTGGCTGAGCGCACCCGCGAGGAAATCTCGCGCGGTCGCACGAGCGAGAAGGCCTAAGCGATGGGTGGACAGCAGAGGATCTACAAGCAGCGTATCGCCTCGACGACGACGCTCGCGAAGGTCTTCCGCGCCATGGAGATGATCGCTGCGTCTCGCATTGGCGCGGCGCGGCGCGCTGCCACCGAGGCGGGGCCTTACGAAAAGGCCCTGACCCAGGCGGTCGCGGCGGTCGCGGTCCACACGGACCTCGACCACCCGCTGACCGAGGAACGCGAAGACACCAATCGCGTGGCCATCCTGGTCGTGGCATCGGATCGCGGTATGGCCGGAGCCTACTCGGCGACCATCCTGCGCGAATCGGAGAAGCTCATCGCGGATCTGCGTGAGGACGGCTACGAGCCCGTCGTCTACACCTTCGGTCGCAGGGCCTCGGCGTACTTCCGCTTCCGCGGCGTTGACATCGAACGCGAGTGGGAAGGGGAGTCGGATTCTCCGTCCCCCGAGACCGCGCGTGAGATGGCGAACGTGCTGCTCGAACGTTTCTTGGACAAGGACCCTGATACGGGTGTCGGCGCCCTGCACCTCGTGTACACGCGCTTCAAGACCGTCATGAGCCAGGTTCCCGAGGTGCGCCAGATGCTGCCGCTGACGGTTGTGGACGCCCCTGAATCAGACGAGGAGCGTGCCACCGAACGCGGCTTCGCGGACGATCCGTCCTTGGCCCAGCCGGAGTACGAGTTCATCCCGTCTGCGGAAGCTGTTTTGGACACGCTTCTTCCCCTGTACGTGGAGGCGCGTATCCACAACGTGCTCCTTCAGTCGGCAGCGTCCGAGCTTGCATCGCGCCAGCGCGCTATGCACACCGCGACGGACAACGCGAACGAGCTCATCACCAAGTACACGCGTCTGGCGAACTCGGCCCGCCAGGCGGAAATTACCCAGGAAATCACCGAAATCGTGGGCGGGGCCGACGCTCTTAACGCGAGCTAAGCCCTTCGAGACACGGAGTAACACCATGACTGATACACATGCAATTGCCGAGGGACGCGTCGCACGCGTCGTCGGCCCTGTCGTCGATGTCGAGTTTCCCCCGGACCGCATCCCGCCGCTGTACAACGCGCTGACCGTCGAGGTGAACCTTGCGGGCCAGGGTGAGGGCGAGTCGACCTTCACGATGACCCTCGAGGTTGCCCAGCACCTCGGTGACAACCTCGTGCGTACCATCGCGCTGAAGCCGACAGACGGCCTCGTGCGTGGCGCCCCCGTCACCGACACTGGCGCCCCGATCACCGTGCCCGTCGGCGACGTCACGAAGGGCCA
>JAHACW010000036.1 GCA_018375675.1 Actinomyces sp.
TTCAACGTCGCCACGTCACAGCTGCCTGTGCGCGAAAAAGTTCGCCCTGCTCGGTCTGATGGTGGGTGTGAGCGCGAAATAGTTCTCCCTGCGTACGAATAATGACCCAAAATTGGCGTTTTGTGGCGTGCTGGGCGAGTTTTTTCGCGAAAACACCGCTGGATGGGTCACGCTGGGCGAACTTTTTCGCGCCTGTTGTGGCAAAGGTCGTCATTCTGACGGATTTTTCGTCGAAAAGAGGCGTTTTTTGAGTAGGAACGACGACGTTTGTAACGCTGGGCGCTCTCAGGCGCCGTGGCCCGGCCCAGGCCAGCCGCGCCTTCGACGCCCCAATGAAGCGCCCGCCCACGCGTCATGCGGGGGCGGGCGGCAATACGAAGAATCAAGCAGCAACACGCAATGCAATCGCTGCAAACGACGCTAAGGTCGCAAGCAGCGCAAGCGTCGCACGCTCACTTCTTCTCGAGTGTCACGCGGTACACGTTGGTCTCGCGCAGCTGGAAGCCGGCGCGCTGGTAGAGGCGGTTCGCGGCCTCGCGCGAGGGACGCGACGTCAGGTCGACGGTGCGGGCACCGATCTTCTGAGCGTGCTCGATTGCGGCGACCACGAGGGCCTGGCCGGCACCCTGGCCGCGGGCGGCCTCGTCGACGACGACGTCCTCGACCCACGCGCGCACGCCCGTGGGGATCTCGAAGGTGGCCAGCGATAGCATGCCGAGGATCGGGTGGTTGCCTTCGGCGTCGGCCGTCTCGGAGCGGAACACGAAGAAGTGCACGCCGGACTGGGAGAGGAAGCGCTCCACGTCGGCCTCGCTCATGGGGGCGGCGGAGCGGGACAGCTGGGGGATCAGGCGTCCCATGGCCTCGTGGATCTCAGGCGTGGCGGTGGTGATAAGTTCGACGGTCATGTTTCTCCTAAGGTTAGGTCCAATTGTAGCGGGCCGGGGCTGGGGTGGGCCGCGTGATTGGAGCTACTTACGCGCGCTCGAGGAGGAGGGCGACCTCGGCGTGGGTCGTGTGCGGGAACATGTCGAAGATGCGGCCCTCGACGGGGCGCAGCGTGGGCATGGCCGCCAGGTCCGTAGCCAGCGATGCGGGGTTGCACGAGGAGTAGATGACGCGGGGCGCGTCGCACTCGTTCAGGTAGGTGGCCAGCTCTGCCCCGATGCCTCGACGCGGCGGGTTGACGACGATCACGTCGGGCACGTCCTCGGGCGACTGGGCTCGAGCCCACGCGGTCGCGTCGTCCGCGATGAAGGACGCAGCCGATCGTGGCAGGCCCGCGTGGCGTGCGGCGCTGATCGCCGAGGAGATCGCCCCGGAGGATACCTCGACGCCGGTGACGCGCGGGAATCCGGCGCGTGCGGCAGCGAGGGCGAAGCCGCCGACACCGCAGTACAGGTCCCACAGGCTCTCAGGCAGACGTCCGTCGGCGAAGGGGCGCGACGCCCACACTGAGGCCTGCTCGTACAGAGCGGAGGCGACGGACGCGTTGGTCTGCGCGAAGGAACGCGGCCCCAGCTCGAGGCCTTCCACGGCCAGGGGGAGCGTGCGTGCCCGGGTCAGGATGATCTCGTCGGGGCCCTCGACGATGGCCTCGTGCGTGGGGTGAATGTTCGCGGTGACGACGTGTGCGCTGGGTACGAGGTCGCGCAAGAGCGGCAGTGCGGAGCGGATGTCGGAGACGCGGTCGCGCGTGCGCAGGACGAAGCGGATCATGAGCCGCTGGCCGTCGCCCACGGTGATGAGGATGTTTTTGAGCTCCCCGCGCTTGGTGGGAACGTCGTAGGGCGTCAGATCGAGGGAGCGGATGAAGCGCTTGAGACCGGGCGTTGCGCGGTTGATGGCGGGGTGCTGGATGGGGCAGCCGGGCAGGTCGACGCCGCGGCGGTCGGGTCCCAGGATGCCCAGGGTGGGGCGGCGTCGAGTTCCGCCGACGACGAGCTTTGCGCTCGTGCGAAATCCCTGCTCCGGGGACGAGGCTGGGGCCAGCCAGGCGATCTCGCCGGCTCCTGGGACGGGGGAGAGGGTGGCTGCGACGGCCTCGACCTTGCCGGCGAGCTGACGCTCGTAGGGCAGGGGGAGGAGGGAGCAGGACCGGCAGGTCCCGGCGTCAAAGTGGTCGCAGCGCATCCCCTAAGTGTAAGTGGGGGCGGGGCGTACCGTCAGGTACGCCCCGCCCCCGTCTGTGGTGGTTAAGCCCACGCGATGATTAGGCCTTGGCCAGGCGCGAGCGGCGGATGAGCGCCGTGCCCGCTCCTGCGGCAATCAGCGCGGCTGCCACAGCGAGCAGCGCGTTGGTGCCGGTGCGGGCCAGGCCGCCCTTGCCGCCCTGCTCGGGGGCGGGAGCCGGGGCCGCGGAGGGCTGCACGCTCGGAGCGGCGCTCGGGTCCTCGGCGGGTGCCGGGGGAGCGGTGACCGTCAGCGGCGCGGAGGCCGTCACGGTGGGTGCGTTGGACTCGGCAATGACCGTGTGGTCGCCGGCCTCGGTGTTGGCGGGGACCGTCACCTCGGCGGTGAAGTCGCCGTTCTCATCCGTGGTGGCAGTGCCAACCTCGACGGGCTCAGAGTGCAGCGTGATCGTCACGGTGGACTCGGGTGCGAAGCCCGTGCCCCTCACGGTGACGCTCTTGCCGGCCTCGACGCTGGAGGGCTCGACGATCACGGCGGGGGTCGAGAGCTTCTCGGCCTTGACGGTGACCGCCTTGACGGTCGTGTCCTTGCCGAAGCCCTTGAGGGCGTACGCCGGGTTGTCGTACTCCAGGGTCACGCGAGCGGTCTGGTTCGCTCCGATCGCGAAGGGGCCGACACCTTCCTTGAGCTCGGCGACGGTCAGGTCCTTGATGACCTGTCCGGCGACGGTGACCTTGTACTTCGCGTAGGTGTCCGTGAAGCCCTCGGTGTCGAAGGCGACGCTCACGCCCGTGGCGACCTTGTCGCCCGAGGTGATGGAGGCCGTGAAGCTGGTCTCGCCGGTCTTGGGGGTGGGGGCCTTGAACTTTTCGAGGCCGGAGGCGGGGATCGTGGTCGCGTCCGTGCCGATGGTGGTCAGGCCGGTGGGCACGTAGTTGGGTACGCCGTTCGTGGTGACCGTGACGACGGGGAGGATCTCGTCGGGCTGCGCGGGCAGCGTGATGACGAGGTCGTTGCCCTCGACCTTGTAGGTGAGGGGTGCGTCGGAGCCGTCGAGCTTCACCGAGGAGATGTCGTTGGCGCCGGCGCCACGCAGCGTCATCGTGCCATCGGTGGGCCACTTTTCGATGCCCAGGTAGATGTGGGAATCATCGACCATGGTCTTGCCCCAGGTCTCGATGGGGAAGTGGGTCGGGCGCGAGTTGTTGAGGATGCCGGGGTGCGCGCGGTTCCAGTCGCCGATGCCCTTGAGGACGGAGGCGTCCCACGGATCGTAGGAGCCGTCGAACTTCGGGCCGACGTTGAAGAGGAACTGGCCGCCCAGGGCCACGGTCGAGAACATGTTGCCCACGATCTCGGTGGTCTTGGTGTGGGCGCCGCCCGGGGCCTTACGCAACGCCGTCGTGTTGTCGACGTCGATCATGTGGTCCCAGTCTTCCTCGGAGTAGTCCGGGTAGCCGGTGTCCTTGAACTTGGGAGCAGCGTCGTCCCAGTTGGCGTAGCCCCAGGTCTTGTGGAAGATCGAGACGGCCGACTCCCAGGGACCCTGGGTCTGCTCGGACTGCATCTCGTTGTCCCAGCCGACCTCGAAGTCCGCGCGGTCGTTGCCCACGCGGGAGTTGATCATGATGTTCGGCTGGAGCTCGTGGGCCCACTGGCGCAGCTGGTCGGACTGCTCAGGGTTCGGCTTGCCCATGTCGTACCAGAGCTCGGCGATCTCGCCGTACTTGCCGCCGAGGAGTTCCTTGAGCTGCTCATGGATGTAGTCCATGTAGCCCTCTTCGTTCAGCGTGTTGTCGTTACGCCACGGGTTCTCGGGCTGCTTCTCCCAGTCGATGTTGGAGAAGTAGAGGCCGAACTTGATGCCGACCTGCTTGCAGGCCTGCGACAGCTCGAGGAGCGGGTCGCGGTGCGAGGGCGACTGCTTCGTGAAGTTGTAGTCGGTCGTGGCCGTGTCCCACATGGCGAAGCCGTCGTGGTGCTTGGAGGTGATGAGCAGCATCTTCATGCCGCTGTCCTTGGCCTGCTGACACCACGCGGTTGCGTCGAAGTTGGGGGCCTCGAAGGTCTGAGCGGTGGCCAGGTACTCGTCGCGGGGAATGCCCTGCAGCGGAATGCGGGAGTCCCAGGTCTGCTGGTGTCCCCACGCCTTGATCTGCTCGGGGTAGCCCACTTCCTGCTTCTGGCCCTTGTACCAGCCAGCGTAGGAGGAGTAGACGCCCCAGTGGATGAACATGGCGTACTTCATGTCCTGCCACTGCGCGACCTTTGTCTGGTCAGAGGCTGCGACGGCTGCGGGGATCGCGTAGCGCGCGTCGTAGGCGGCCTGGGTGGTGGGGGTGCCGGACTGGGCACCGTCGGCTGCTGGCGTGTCGGCCAAGGCGGGACCTGCCATTCCTAGTGTCAGTAGGCCGGCAAGGAGGCTGCCAGCCAGTCGTTTCGTGATGCGCATCAAGTCTCCATTGATTGACGGGGCTCTCAGTCGTTGAGAGCGTTACTAGTTTGCCAGAGGAAGGGTGTAGTACGCCACTTTCGAACTTTGCAATAACTTACGATGGGCTTTCGCCTGACTTACGAACGCTTGACACTATGGAACTTTTGGTAGTGCCAGGCCGTGTTTCGTCTAGCCAGGTGGGATGGAATAAAAGCGAGCAAACAAAGTTGAGTACATCAGACTCAGGTTTTGAGCGGCTCAACCTTTCAGGCGTCGACGACGGAATAAAAGTCGACTCTCAAAAGTTGAGTACAGCAGACTCAAGTTTGAGAGCTACGGGTTGCGGAATAAAAACCCGGCTCCTAAAGTTGAGTACATCAGACTCAAGGACGCGTCGGGATCCTCCCGGCGCCCACAGCAGACCAGTACAACAGACCAACGCGAGCCGCTCCGGAAGCGGAGGCGGCCTCGTGAACGAAAGGACAACAACCATGGCACGTGCAGTCGGCATCGACCTCGGTACCACCAACTCCGCTATCGCCGTCCTCGAAGGCGGCGAGCCCACCATCATCCCCAACGCTGAAGGCGCCCGCACGACCCCCTCGGTCGTCGCCTTCTCCAAGACCGGCGAGGTCCTGGTTGGCGAGATCGCCAAGCGCCAGGCCGTCACCAACGTTGACCGCACCATCTCCTCCGTCAAGCGCCACATGGGCACCGACTGGACCACGGAGATTGACGGTAAGAAGTACACCGCGCAGGAAATCTCCGCGCGCATCCTCATGAAGCTGAAGGCTGACGCCGAGGCCTACCTGGGCGAGCCCGTCACCGAGGCTGTCATCACCGTCCCCGCCTACTTCAACGACGCTCAGCGCCAGGCCACCAAGGACGCCGGTCAGATCGCCGGCCTCAAGGTCGAGCGCATCGTCAACGAGCCCACCGCCGCGGCCCTGGCCTACGGCCTCGAAAAGGGTAAGGAAGACGAGCTCATCCTGGTCTTCGACCTCGGTGGCGGCACCTTCGACGTGTCCCTCCTCGAGGTGGGCAAGGATGACGACGGCTTCTCCACCATCCAGGTTCGCGCCACCTCCGGTGACAACAACCTGGGCGGCGACGACTGGGATCAGCGCATCGTCAACTGGCTGATCGACCAGGTCAAGGCCAAGACCGGCGCCGACCTGTCCAAGGATGCGGTCGCCCTCCAGCGCCTCAAGGAGGCCGCTGAGCAGGCGAAGAAGGAGCTGTCCTCCGCGACCTCCACGAACATCTCGCTGCAGTACCTGTCCATGACCGCCGACGGCCCCATCCACCTGGATGAGTCCCTGACGCGCGCCAAGTTCGAGGAGCTGACCTCCGACCTGCTCGAGCGCACCAAGAAGCCCTTCCGCGATGTCATGGCCGAGGCCGGCGTGACCGTCTCCGAGATCGACCACGTCGTGCTCGTCGGCGGCTCCACCCGTATGCCCGCCGTCACCGAGGTCGTCAAGGAGCTGACCGGCGGCCGCGAGCCCAACAAGGGCGTCAACCCCGATGAGGTCGTCGCCGTGGGCGCCGCCCTGCAGGCCGGCGTCATCCAGGGTGACCGCAAGGACGTCCTGCTCATCGACGTGACCCCGCTGTCGCTCGGCATCGAGACCAAGGGCGGCGTCATGACCAAGCTCATCGACCGCAACACGGCCATCCCGACCAAGGCCTCGGAGATCTTCTCCACCGCCGAGGACGGCCAGCCCTCCGTGCTCATCCAGGTCTACCAGGGCGAGCGTGAGTTCGCCCGTGACAACAAGCTGCTCGGCACCTTCGAGCTGTCCGGCATCGCCCCGGCTCCCCGCGGCGTGCCGCAGATCGAGGTCACCTTCGACATCGACGCGAACGGCATCGTTCACGTCTCCGCGAAGGACCGTGGCACCGGCAAGGAGCAGTCGGTGACGATCACCGGCGGTTCCTCCCTGCCCAAGGAAGACATCGACCGCATGGTGCGCGAGGCCGAGGAGCACGCCGCCGAGGACAAGAAGCGCCGCGAAGAGGCCGACACCCGCAACCAGGCTGAGCAGACCGTCTACGCGACGGAGAAGCTGCTCAAGGACGAGGCCGACAAGATCTCCGAGGAGACCCGCGAGGCCGTCCAGAAGGATGTCGACGCCGTCAAGGAAGCCCTCAAGGGTGACGACATCGAGGCCGTGAAGACCGCCATGGCGACCCTGTCCGAGTCCGGCATGAAGATTGGCCAGGAGATCTACGCCAAGCAGCAGGCCGACGAGGCCGGCGCCCAGTCCGCGCCCGCGCAGGATGACGTCGTGGACGCCGAGATCGTTGACGAGGACAACAAGTGAGCACCGAAGAAACCAACGGTTTCTCGGCGCCCAACGAAGACGCCAACGTCGCCGGGGCCGACTCCTTTGAGTCGGCCCCGGCCGGCCAGGCGGCCGAGAACAACGAGACCGCGCCCGACGCGAATGACGCAGCCCCGGCCTCGTCCGAGGGTGCGACTGACGACATGAGCGCCTTCGAGGAGCAGATCGAGGACTCTGACCTCGCCAAGGCCCTCGAGCGTATCGCGAGCGTCGAGGATCAGCTGGCCCGCGCCAACGCGGAGCTGTACAACCAGGGCCAGGAGTACGCCAACTACGTGCGTCGCTCCAAGGAGGCCATCCCCGGTCATAAGACCGCAGGCCAGGACGAGGTCATCGAGTCGCTCATCAGCGTCCTCGACGACATCGCCGCCGCCCGCTCGCATGGTGACCTGGAGGACGGCCCCTTCGCGTCGATCGCCACGAAGCTCGAGGAGACGCTCAAGACGCGTTTCGAGCTCGAGCGCTACGGCGCCGAGGGCGACGACTTCGACCCCGCCCTGCACGACGCCCTCATGGCGACCACCAGCCCGGACGTTGACCATCCCGTCATCGGGCAGGTCCTCGCGAGCGGCTACCGCCGTGGCGAACGCGTCGTGCGCGCCGCGAAGGTGCTGGTGAACAACCCTGAATGACATCGACACGCTCGCAACTGAAAGAGAGGTGACACGCGCGTGAGTGAACAGGAATGGTTCTCCAAGGACTTCTACAAGGTCCTCGGAGTCGACAAGACGGCGGATAAGAAGGCCATCACCAAGGCCTACCGCAAGCTGGCTCGCCAGTGGCACCCGGATCAGAACCCGGGCGACAAGGCCGCTGAGGCCAAGTTCAAGGAAATCGGCGAGGCCTACGCCGTCCTGTCCAATGACGAGGATCGCAAGCGCTATGACGCGATCCGCGCGATGGCCGGCGGTGGGGCGCGCTTCTCTGCCGGTGCCGGCGGAACCGGCGGCTTCGAGGATCTCTTCGGGGCCTTCGGCGGCGCTGGCGGCTTCGGTGGCGGTGGCCATAACGTGCGCTTCCAGACCTCCGGCATGCCCGGCGGCGGTGGCTTCGAGGACATCCTCTCCGGTCTCTTCGGCGGTGGCGGCGGTGGCGCGCGATTTGGGGGCGACCCCTACGGTTCTCCCTTCGGCGGAGCCGGTCACGCCCAGCAGGCGGCGCCCACCCCTGAAAAGGGTGGGACCGTGCGCGCGAAGCTTTCCATCTCCTTCCGCCAGGCCCTCAACGGCGCGACCCTGACCATCAAGGTCGGCGGCTCTCCGATCAAGGTCCGCATTCCCGCGGGCATTAAGGATGGCCAGAAGGTCCGCGTCAAGGGCCACGGCAAGCCCGGTATCAACGGCGGTCCCGCCGGCGACCTCGAGGTCGCCGTGACCGTCAAGCCGCATCCCGTGTTCTCGCGCGAGGGCGACGACCTGGTTCTCACCCTGCCCGTCACGGTGTCCGAGGCGATCCTCGGTACCGTCGTCGACGTGCCCATGATCGATGGCAACACGGCCACGGTCAAGGTGCCCGCGGGCTCCTCCTCGGGCTCCGAGATTCGCGTGCGCGGCGGGGGCGTGAAGACCTCCAAGGCGACGGGTGACTTGATTGCCCGCGTGGCCATCCAGGTTCCCGATAAGCCGAGCCGCGAGCTCAAGAAGCTCGCGAAGGAGGTGGCGAAGGCCGAGGGTGACCTCGACGTGCGCGCATCCCTGTTCGGGGCCGTGGAGGAGTAAGCCATGGCGACGACTGGATCGGATGACGCGATTACGTTCGTCATCTCGGTTGCGGCCGAGCTGGCGGGCATGCATCCGCAGACCCTGCGCCAGTACGACCGCCTCGGCCTGGTGATCCCCGCCCGCACTAAGGGGCGGGGTCGCCGCTATACGAAGCGGGACGTGCAGCGTCTGCGCGACGTGCAGCGGATGAGCCAGGAAGAGGGCATCAACCTGGCGGGTATCCGACGCATCCTTGAGCTGGAGCGGCGCGTCGAGGCATTGGAGGAGGAACGCGACGCCCTGCGCGGGGCGGTCGCCGCGGCCGAAGCCAAGCGTAATCGCGTCTTCGCTGCGTCTGCGGACGGTCAGGTCATGCCGATGCGACGAGGCCAGCGCCCGTGGGATAGCTCCTCGAGGTCTGAGGCTCGTTCTGGCGGCTCTCTCACCGTGTGGAATCCGGTGCGGGCGCTCGCGGCGCTCGCCTCTGCCGAGACCCCGGCGCGTTCGGCCCTTCCGGCTGCGCCGCGATCGAAGGCGCGCGCAGTGATTGAGGGAACGATCGTCTCTCGTCGCTAGGGCATCGAGACATAAAGGACTGCGGGACCCATCCAGTGGATGGGTCCCGCAGCGTAATTCGATCGAGGATCCGGGGGCACACAGGATCCCCGACCGAAGCCTGGAACAGGCAACAGGCTTGCACCTGCTGAAACTAGTTTTACCAGGTCACGGCCGGTTTCGATAGTCGATTATCGAGGTGTCCATCGCTTGGCACAAACGTGCAGGGGTGTGTGAAATGCGTGCGACGCGTTTGTCGCTCATTTTTTGCAAATAGCTCCTGACCTGCGTCTTTGTTGGTGAGTGAGTGTTTTCCTTGAGAATGCTTATATTGCGGGCCTACGGGACTGTGCTGTGAGGTGCTTTGTCGACCGGTATTGACCGGTGGGATATATCAATGCCGTCACAGAGAGATGGCGTGGATAACGTCGGTATGCAATGCGTAACTATCTGCGCACGTCAGGTGTGTATTAGCGTGTCGCGCGAGGATAGCGGTCCCCCTGGTGCCCCTCGTCTGTGTCCTGATAGAAAAGGGGTGGCATGCGTCAGTGGCGCGACCGATGCCCCGCATGCGATAACGTGGATGCATGACGAATTCTTCGCATCACCTCTCGGTGCGCTCGCGCGTGGCCAAAGCGGCCGGCGGTGCCGCCCGCTTCGCCTCCCGGGCCCTCGGGCGCGGATCCGGCGGCATGATCGGCGGCGAGGTCGCCATGCGCATCTCGCCGAAGTTCCTCTCGGAGCTGGCGGCTCCCTACTCCTCCGTCATCGTGACCGGTACGAACGGAAAGTCGACGACGACCCGCATGGTGCGGGCAGCGCTCGAAAGCGCTGGTTCCGTCGCCTCCAACATCAACGGCGACAACATGACCTCGGGCGTTATTACGGCCCTCATGCAGGGCAGGGGGGCGACGCGAGCCGCCCTCGAGGTCGACGAGATGCACGTGCCCGCCGTCGCCGCCGACGTTAATCCGGCGGTCTTCGTGTACCTGAATCTCTCGCGCGATCAGCTCGACCGCGTCGGCGAAATCGGCTCCGTCGAGCGTCGCCTGCGTGACGGGGCCTCGGCCCACCCGGATGCCATCATCGTCGCCAACTGCGACGACCCCCTCATCGTCTCGGCCGCCGCCGACAATCCGAATGTCGTGTGGGTGGCTGCGGGCGCCGGTTGGGGAGGGGATTCCGCGGCGTATCCGCGCGGCGGCCGCGTCGTGCGCTCGGGCGAGGACTGGCACCTGATCCCTGCTTTCGACGGCGAGGCTCTGCCTGAGCTCAGTGCCCGTCCGAAGCCTCAGTGGTGCCTCGAGGACGTCGAGCTGGCCCCCGAGGGTCCGCGCGCGACGCTGCGTGGACCTGACGGTATCAGCGTCCGCCTCGAGCTGAAGCTTCCTGGGCGCGCCAACCTTGGCAATGCCGCGCAGGCCGTCGCTGCCGCCGTCGCGATGGGCATTGACCCCGCGGCTGCCGCCGCGGCCGTCAGCAGCGTCACCGAAGTCGCGGGACGCTACTCCGTCCACGACGTCAACGGACGTAGCGCGCGCCTCATGCTCGCCAAAAACCCGGCCGGATGGCAGGAAGCTATGACGATGATCGACCCGCGTGTCGATCAGGTTGTCATCGGCGTCAACGGCCAGGTACCCGACGGTCAGGATCTCTCCTGGCTGTGGGACGTCGACTTTTCCGCCGTCAAGCAGCCCGGACGCCGCGTTGTGGCATGCGGTGAGCGCGGCGCCGACCTGGCCGTGCGCCTCGAATATGCGGGTGTCCACTGCGACCTTGTTCCGCTGCCCATGGACGCCCTGGCCGCGTGCGAGCCCGGCCGCGTCGAGATGCTCCTCAATTACACGGCCATGCGCGATTTCAAGGTCCTGCTTGATCGAAAGGAAGGCACGCGATGAGCTCCTCCGCGCTGCGAATCGGCGTCCTTATGCCCGAGGTCCTGGGCACCTATGGGGACAGTGGTAACGCGCTGATCCTCGCCGAGCGCGCCCGCAGGCGCGGCATCGACGCCGAGGTCGTTCATGTCGGCTTGACCGAGGAAATCCCGGACAGCCTGGACATCTACACTCTCGGAGGCGGCGAGGACACCGCCCAGGCGCTTGCAGCCGACAAGTTCCGTGGCACCTCCGGTCTCGCCCGCGCCCTTGACGCGGGTCGCCCGCTCCTCGCGATCTGCGCCTCCCTGCAGGTTCTTGGCCACTGGTACGAGGATGCGCGCGGTGTGCGCGTTCCCGGCATGGGTGTCCTCGACATTACGACGCGCCCGCAGGGACACCGAGCGATCGGCGAGCTCGTCTGTGAGCCCGTCCTCGACGGTCTGACCCAGCCCCTCACCGGCTTCGAAAACCACGGGGGCGGCACCGTCCTCGGCCCCGACGCCTCTCCGCTGGGACGCGTCATCTTCGGTGTCGGAAACGGCACACCCCAGGGGGAAGAAGTGCCCGAGGTGCGCTACGACGGTGCCGTTCAGGGGTCAGTCATCGCCACCTACATGCACGGCCCCGCTCTTGCCCGTAACCCCGAGCTGGCGGACTTGCTGCTTGAGCGCGCCACAGGTGCGACGCTGGAGGCGCTCGACGTACCGGGTGTCGCTGAGCTGCGCGAGGAGCGCCTGAGCGGAGTTTCGCTAAGCTGATACGCGACCAGAGCTCGGAATTTTACACTGCCGATTCCGCGCAGCGGTCGCCGGTGTGCTATGTTGGCACGTTCTCGTCAATCTGCGCGGCTTACTCACTAGTCGAGTAGATGTCTCATCAGAAAGGCACAGACATGTCGAATCCCTCCTACGGTCCCGCGGGCCAGCCCGGCGCGGTGCCCACGAACGGTACCTCCTACCCGGGTGCCGCAGCCCCGCAGGGCTACGGCGCTCCCGCGCCCGTGGTCATGCCGAAGCTGCCCGGTCGAGGCGGCGCCGTCACCACGCTCGTTCTCGGCGTGGTGCTCATGGTTATCATCGCGCCGGTCGTCTTCTTCGCCACGATGATCGCCGGCGTGGCCGGCACCGACGGTAACGCGGTCAAGGGCGGCACCACTGCCAACGGCAGCGTCGTCACCGTGACCGCGGACGGCGTCTTCATGGTGCGGGGTTCCGCGCACAAGGACCCCTCCTGCTCGCTAATCGGCGCAGACGACAAGAGCTACGAGCTGGAACCCTACGCTGGCAGCGAGGACGTGTACCTGGCGGAGAATCTGCCCGCAGGCTCGTACGTGCTGCAGTGTGACGGCATCGCCAGCGGCGCGAACATCACCGCATTTAACGCATCGCCTGAGGTCGTTGCAAAGGTCTTCGCCATGCCCTTCGTGTGGGGAACCGTTGTTGGTGTTGTCGGCCTGATCGTCCTGATCGTCGGCATCGTCCTCCTGGTGAAGGTGAACGGCAAGCGCCGCCGCATCACTCAGGAAGCCATGCTGAGCGCCGTGCGCTGACTTAAGCTCCACAACGGGGGACGAGGCTGGGGAACCATCCCGGGCCTCGTCCCCTTTCTGGTTCCCTCTGACGCTTTCCCCCACGGCAGGAAACAGCGTACGATCGAGGGGTATCTCAGCGTTCCAATCGCGTCGACGCACTGTTCGAACCGTGTGCCGCATTGTTATGCTTAAGTAAAATTTCCTTCAGGAAGGCACGCACATGTCGAATCCCCCCTACGGTGTTCCCGGTGATCAGGGCACACCCTGGCCCCAGTACGGTGACAACGGAGCGGGAGCTCCGATGCAGGGTATGCCGATGCAGGGTATGCCGATGCAGGGGATGCCCATGCAGGGCATGCCGATGCAGGGAGGGCCTCAGAACTTCCAGGGCGGAGGCTACGGCGGTCCGGCTCCGATGCCGATCGTGAAGGGCCCCAGCAAGGCTCCCGGCACCATTCTCATCGTCCTGGGCGTCCTCGCGTCTTTTGTCGCCGCTCCCATCCTTTTCTTTGTCCTGTGGTTCCAGGGCGTCACGGATATGGCTGGTGCTCTGGCTCAAGGTGCCACCTTCTCGAATGGCGGCACCGTTGAGGTCGGCGGAGCCGGCAGCTACATGCTCCAGATCTCGGGCGGCGAGGCGACGACGTGCAAGATGATTGACTCGGGCAACAACGTGTACGACATGTCCCCGTTCCAGAGCGACAAGTCGCTCTACTACATCGACGGCCTGAACAATGGCACCTACACGGTCCGCTGCGAAGGCGTCGACCAGAAGGCATCCATGACGGGTATGAGCGTGAGCCCCAATGACTTTACGAACACGGTCGGCTTCGCATTCCTGTGGAGCACCGTGGTTGGCGTCACCGGCGTCGTCCTGCTGATCGTGGGTATCGTCCTCGTGGTTCGAGCCGGCAGTAAGACCAAAGAGCTTCAGCAGCAGGCCATGATGCAAGCGATGTACTGACCCGCGCGACGCGATCAGGGGCGAGGCCCGGACAGACTCTCCGGCCTCGCCCCTTTGTCACACTGACACCACGACGAGTAAGGACGCCATGCACACCCTGTCTTTCACGGGAGAACGCCAGCTTCGATACCCGGCCCCCGATGTGGCGCGCGGCGCCATGCTCGCGCTCATTGCCTTGGCGAATGTGCCCTTCTGGATTGCTTACTTCCCAGAGACTCCCCAGGCAGGACACGCGGTCCTCGAGGCGATGAATGGCGCCGACCAGTGGTGGTATCTGGCCCGCACCGTGCTCGTCGATCGCAGGGCCTACCCGCTCTTCTCCATTCTGTTCGGCTTCGGCATGGCGATCATGGCGTCGCGCACGATGGAGCGTGAGCGCCGGGCCGCTTTGGACACCTTCTCCGCCGAGGAGGTCGCCGGCTGGCATCCCGTCCAGCGACAGATTGTCGAGGAGAATATCGAGCGTCACGTTCGCCGCGTGGCTGCGCGCCTAATCCGTCGCCGCGGCCTGTGGATGCTGGTATTCGGTGCTGTGCATGCCCTGTTCTTTTCGGGTGACATCATCGGAACCTACGGCCTCGTCGCGGTGTTCTTCGCCGAAGTTGTCGTCATGAAGCGCGCGTGGCCGCGCGTCCTGGTGGGCTCCCTCGTTGCCGCGCTCAGCCTCCTCGGATTGTGGGGAGCGGGATTTTCGATGGGTGGCACGCCCATGGTGCTCGAATATCACGGCCCGATGGCGCTGACGATGTTCTACCCGTTGACGTCCCTGGCGAACTGGTTGGGAGCAACCATTGGAACGGTTCTGATGTCCCTCGTGGTTCCGTGCGTCATGATCGGTGTGGGCCTCGCTCGCTGGGGTGTCCTGCAGGATCCCCGCGGACATCGGCTCGTCCTTGCCTGTGTCGCCGTCGGTGGTCTGGGCGTTGGCGTCCTCGGTGGGCTTCCTTTTGCGCTCATGCAGCTGACGTGGGCGTTTGCGGGCTCGGCCGCCTGGTCCTACCCGCTCTTCCATGCCGCGGGGGTGCTGGGTGCGTGCGGCTGGCTTGCGCTCTTCGCGCTCGTTGGTGGTGGGCCTCGTGAAAAGCTTGGCTCGGTCTGTGCCTTCCTGAGTGCGATCGGTCGCCGCTCGATGACCGCCTACCTGTCCCAGACGGTGCTCTTCATCCTCATCCTCGTCGTGCTTGGTGTGGCCGGGGTGCGCAGCCTTGGCGTCGCCGTGTCCGGTCTGATCGCGCTCGTTGTGTGGGCGCTGATCGGCCTCGGCTGTGTCATCGCCGAGGCATCGGGATCGTCGCGCGGTCCCGCTGAGTGGGCGCTGCGCTGGCTGGTTGCGAAGAGTGCCAAGAAGAGGCCGATGCCGGCCTTCTTGCCTGTTCTCGCCGGTCAGTCGGGCGCGCCTGCAGAGGCTGCGGCGACATCATCTGACGCGGTGACTGTGGCCGCCGCGCCGTGCACTGAGAGTGAGACACCTGCGCGGGGAAGTGTTTCCGAGGGCGAGTAAAAATTCTCTATTTAATAGAAATTTGCTTCGCTTGCAAGGGCTATATCAAAATGTGAGCGACTAGACAATTGTTGGCAGGTGCGGCTGAGTCCCCCGGATGAGCTGCGACGATGGTGACGAGCTGTCTGATTGGGTGCCTCTTCCGGAGGCTCTGACCTGTCAGGGGCGTTGGTTTTTCGCGGTTTCTGCGCTACTGTGAAGTTACCAAGACACGTGCTGGTAACACGATGAGGTGAGCTGAGGAGGCGCCAATGGGTATGCATGTGCAGACCGCTGTCAGGGGCGATCGGCGCGCTCTCGCCCCATCGGTAGCGACGCAGTGGCGCGTCACCAATCATCGGCACGACTAGGGGTACATCATGGGCTGGCTATGGCGGGCGGATGCTGACGGGGGAACCGACGGCGAGGAGACGCCTCGCCGCCGCGAACTGCCGGACGATACCGCCTCTGATATGGAACAATGGGGAGGTAGCAATGCAGCACCTCCGGAAGGAATTGTCACGGGTAATTCGGAGTTTGAAGCCAATCGTTTCGATATGGTTCGCCCCATCACGCAGGAGCGCTTAGGACTCCTTTTCGACTCTGAGGGGTGGACGTGGCGTATCGATAGCGATGGGGATCTCTGCGGTTTCTGGGAGGGGCATCTGTTCTGCTTCCGCTTCCTCGGTGACTCGCGCGAGGTGCTGTCGATCGTTGCCTTCATGAAGAACCTCGTCCCCATTGAATTTGGTGAGGATCTGCGTGACTTCCTGCAGGCGTGGCACGGTGAGTTCCTGTGGCCCAAGGCCTACGTCGCTGATCAGGACGAGGGGGACCGTGTTGTCGCCGAGGTGAATGCCGATTACGAGTACGGCGCGACGGATGCGCAGCTCGTGCAGCAGGTGATGTGTGCGCTGGCGACAACCCTTCAGCTTTTCCGTGCGCTCGAGGAGCGCTATGGCCTCGATGACGATGAAGGGCCCGGTCCTGCCGGTGGTCATCAGCGCGGGTTTGATGGCCCTGCCTGGCTTCCCGAGAACTGACTCACATCCTCCCCAAAATTGAAGTTGAGTGGAATAGACTCAACTTTGGCTTCGTTGTGTCTGTCAGAAGGCGTTGAGTGACTCGACGCCACCAGACAAGAACTTTTGGAGGAGTGATTTCATGGCACGTGAAATGACAACGAAGGCGCAGGAGGCCGTCTCCTCTGCGCTCCAGGCTGCCGGTGCAGCCGGTAATCCGCAGGTGGAGCCCATCCATCTGCTTGAGGCACTTATTGAACAGCGCGAAGGCATCGCGCTCTCCCTGCTCGAGGCCGTTGGGGCCGACGTGCGTGCGATCGGTGCGCGCACCCGCAACGCCCTCGTGGCGCTCCCGAGCGCGCAGGGTGCATCCGCCGGAAGCGCCCAGCCCTCGAACGCTCTGCTCTCGGTCGTTCGCGATGCTGGCGAGCGCGCCGAGGCTGGCGGCGACCAGTACATCTCGACCGAGCATCTGCTGATCGCGCTGGCCGCGTCGCAGACCGAGGCGGGACGCATCCTCAGTCAGGGCGGTGTTGAGGTCGACGCGCTGACTTCGGCGCTCGCGCAGCTGCGCCCCGATCCGATCACCTCGGCGGACCCGGAGGGGTCCTTCGAGGCCCTGTCCAAGTACGGGCGTGACCTGACTGAGGTGGCGCGCGAAGGCAAGCTCGATCCGGTCATCGGCCGCGACAATGAGATTCGCCGTGTCGTACAGGTCCTGTCTCGCCGTACCAAGAACAACCCGGTTCTGATCGGCGAGCCCGGCGTCGGCAAGACGGCCGTCGTCGAAGGCCTCGCCCAGCGCATCGTTGCGGGCGACGTCCCGGAGTCCCTGCGCGACAAGCGCCTCGTCTCCCTCGACGTAGCATCGATGGTCGCCGGCGCGAAGTACCGCGGCGAATTCGAGGAGCGCCTGAAGGCGGTTCTGTCCGAGATTTCTCGCTCGGATGGACAGATCATCACCTTCATCGACGAGCTGCACACCGTCGTTGGTGCGGGCGGCGGCTCCGAGGGTGCGATGGACGCGGGCAACATGCTCAAGCCCATGCTTGCCCGCGGTGAGCTGCGCATGGTCGGCGCGACCACCCTCGACGAGTATCGCGAGAACATCGAAAAGGACCCGGCGCTTGAGCGCCGCTTCCAGCAGGTGTTCGTCGGTGAGCCCTCGGTCGAGGACACCGTCGCGATCCTGCGCGGTATCGCTCCGAAGTACGAGGCCCACCACAAGGTGACCATCTCCGACGGTGCCCTCGTTGCCGCGGCGACCCTGTCGAACCGCTACATCACGGGGCGCCAGCTGCCCGACAAGGCGATCGACCTGATCGACGAGGCCGCCTCGCGCCTGCGCATGGAGCTGGACTCTTCGCCTGTCGAAATCGACGAGCTGCGCCGCAGCGTGGACCGTCTCCGCATGGAGGAGTCCTACCTGACCGAGTCTGATCCGGAGGGCCTGGATGAGGCTACCCAGGAGCGGCTGAGCAAGCTGCGCGCCGACCTCGCCGACCGTGAGGAGAGCCTGCGTGCTCTGACGGCTCGCTGGGAGGCCGAGAAGGCCGGTCACAACCGCGTTGGTGACCTGCGCGTCCAGCTCGACTCGCTGCGTACCCAGCTGGACCTGGCCGTGCGCGAGGGGCGCTGGGAGGAGGCTGGGCGCCTGCAGAACGGTGAAATTCCCGCTGTTGAGCGTCAGATCGCCGAGGCGGAGGCGCAGGCCGAAGAGCAGGATGCCCGTAGCGATGACGAGCCGATGATCGCCGAGAAGGTCGGCCCCGCAGAGATCGCCGAGGTGATCGAGGCGTGGACCGGAATTCCGACGGGTAAGCTCCTGCAAACGGAGACTGACAAGCTCCTGCACATGGAGAGCGAGCTCGGAAAGCGCCTCATCGGTCAGAAAGATGCCGTGCGTGCGGTGTCCGACGCGGTCCGCCGCTCCCGCGCGGGCCTGTCCGACCCGAACCGTCCGACCGGTTCGTTCCTTTTCCTCGGCCCGACGGGCGTGGGTAAGACGGAGCTGGCCAAGGCTCTCGCGGAGTTCCTCTTCGACGACGAGCGTGCGATGGTGCGTATCGACATGTCCGAGTACTCCGAAAAGCACTCGGTGGCACGCCTCGTCGGTGCCCCTCCGGGGTACGTGGGCTACGAGCAGGGCGGTCAGCTGACCGAGGCGGTGCGCCGTCGTCCCTATTCCGTGGTTCTGCTGGACGAAGTGGAGAAGGCCGATCCTGAGATTTTCGACATTCTTTTGCAGGTTCTGGATGATGGACGTCTCACTGACGGGCAGGGGCGGACGGTCGACTTCCGCAACACCATTCTGATCCTCACCTCGAACCTTGGATCGCAGTTCCTGGCGGATCCCGACTTGACACCCGAAGAAAAGCGGGAGTCTGTCATGTCCGTCGTGTCGGCGGCCTTCCGTCCGGAGTTCCTCAATAGGTTGGATGAGACGGTCATGTTTGACGCCCTTACCCGCGAAAATCTGGGTGAGATCGTCGATTTGCTCGTCGCGTCGCTGGAGTCTCGCCTGCGCGAGCGTCGCATCGGTTTGACAGTAACCGAACCGGCCCGTGGATGGCTCGCTCGAGTCGGCTATGATCCGGCCTTCGGAGCGCGTCCGCTGCGCCGCTTGATTCAGCGCGAGATTGGCGATCGACTGGCTAAGCTGCTGCTGAGTGGAGACGTTCAAGATGGTCAGAATGTGACAGTTGACATTAACGATTCCATTGACGGGCTTGTCATGAATGTTGATAAACCCTGAGATTGCGCGGTACACTGACTACCAGTGTGTATTTCGGACGCTCGGTATGTGGTGCCCGCAACAGCAGGAGATGATATGACAACCCAGAGGAAGGCCCGTGGCGCCTACTCCGTAGGACAGGCGACGCGTGAATCCATCCTCTCGGCAGCGATGGTTCTGATTGCAGAGCGAGGCTATAACGGCTTTTCCCTGCGTGACCTTGGCCGCCGAGTCGGCATTTCGCACCCCGCGGTGGTCTATCACTTCCCGTCGAAGGAAGCCATCCTGCGCAGCGCGATCCAGCGTCACGAGGAGATGAACGCGCTCTTCGACGTCTCCATTAATGAGGAGGCGGAAGGCGGTTTCGACGAGGGTGGCATCACCGCAGGCTCGTTTGTTGACTGGGCGGTCGGGGAAATGCGCTTCGCCATGAAGCCCGGCGCCGACGCGGCCATCGCCCTGGACTGTGTGCTGTGGGCCGAGTCGTCCTCTGAGACGCACCCTGCACACGCACACTACAAGTACCGCACCCAGCAGATGGAGGAAGCCCTCACTGCGATGATCCAGAACTTCGTGGACGAGGAGGGTGCCGAAATCGGTACGACTCCTCGTACGCTTGCGAGGATCCTCATCCGCTACTGGTACGGCTCTGTCGTCTCGGCTCGCTACAACGACGAGCCGATCGACGCTCGTGAGTTCGTCGCGGACTTCCTTGCTGTGTGTGTGCAGCTCCTGCGCCTGCCTGCGCACTACGTGCTGCAGCTCGGGGCTTCGGTCCCCGAGGAGGTTGCAGAAGTTTACGCGCGCACGCTGCGTAAGATCAGCGAAAAGACCACCGCAGCCGCCGAGGCAGGTGCGGCTCCGGCTCCGGAGGCCACCGCGTGATCGGCCCACTGCCGTCCTTTGATGTCGCCCTCGTCCTTCGTGTCGGGGGCGACGTCGTCTATGCGTATGGAGACGTCGATCGCGTGTTCCCGCTCGCGTCGGTGACCAAGCCGATCGTTGCGTGGTCGGCGCTAGTCGCGGTCGAACGAGGCCTGATGTCCCTCGATGATCCCGCGGGTCCCGAGGGCTCGACGGTTCGTCACCTGCTGGCCCATGCCTCGGGCCTGCCGTTCGAGGGGCGCCGCCCCGTCGCTGCTCCTGAGAAGCGCCGGATCTACTCGAACGAGGGCTTCGACGTCCTCGGCGAGGTGATTGAGGCCGCGACCGGCGTCGGCGTCGCCCAGTGGGTGCGTGAGACGGTCTTTGAGCCGCTCGGCATGGCGATGGCTGATATTCCCGGTAGCCCCGCTCATGCGGGCGTTGCCAGTGCGTCCGATGTCAGCCTGTTCGGCGCTGAGCTCGCGAGCCCAATGCTGGTGAGTGGCCCCTTGGCAGCCCTCGCCGCACTGTCGCAGTTTCCTGCGCTCGCCGGAGTTACGCCCGGCTACGGGCGTTTCAATCCCTGTCCGTGGGGCCTCGGTCTCGAGATTCGCGGCGAGAAGTCGCCGCACTGGACCGCGCCCGATGCTTCCCCGCGCACGATCGGGCACTTCGGGCAGTCCGGCTCCTTCGTGTGGGCAGACCGCGATCTTCGCGCCAGCGCTGCCTTTGTCGGCGCGGAGCCTTTTGGGCAGTGGCATCACGACAATTGGTCGGCCCTCAATGCGCAGTTGCTGCGCCTCGCGCGCGAGCATGCGTAATCGATACGGAACGAGGCCTGGGCGCGTACCCAGGCCTCGACCTGTGTCGGCTGGCTGAGTTCCGGCCTCGTTGGCCTCTTAGTCGACGTCGACGATGACGGGCACGTGGTCGGACGCGCCCTTTCCCTTGCGCTCGTCGCGGTCAATCTGCGCGCCGCTCACGCGTGCAGCGAGGGACGGCGAGCAGTAGGCGAAGTCGATGCGCATGCCCTCGTTCTTGGGGAAGCGCAGCTTTTGGTAGTCCCAGTAGGTGTAGTTTGTGACGCGCTCGCGCGTGACCTCGACCCAGCCGTCCGCGGCGAAGGCTGCGAAGGCCTCGCGCTCGGGAGCCGACACGTGCGTGGCTCCTTCGAAGGCGCTCATGTCCCACACGTCCTCGTCCAGAGGGGCGACGTTCCAGTCACCGACGAGGGCGATGAGGGCGCTCGAATCGGCGAGCCAGCAGCGGCCCTGCTCGGCGAGATTCGCGAGCCACTCCAGCTTGTAGGCGTAGTGCGCGTGCGTGAGTTCGCGGCCGTTGGGGACGTACAGGCTCCAGATTGTCATCGACGAGGCCTGCCCGTCCTCGGAGGGGAGGGCGTTGGTCGTGTCGATGGTGACGCCGAGTGCGCGGGCCTCGACGACGGGCGGCTCGCCGAAGGCGGGCTGGGTGGGGAAGTGGTCCTGCGCGTCCAGGATCGGCAGGCGCGAGGCGACGGCGACGCCGTTCCACTGGTTGAGACCGTGGATGGCGACGTGGTAGCCGGCCTCCTCAAAGGCTTCCGTAGGGAACTGGTCGGGGCGGCACTTAATTTCCTGCATCGCCAGCACGTCCGTGTCTGAGCGCTGGAGGAAAGCAATGACGCGGTCGACGCGCGTGCGGATGGAGTTGACGTTCCAGGTCGCAAATCTCATGGGGTCGAGCCTATCGGCGGGGGAGAGCGGTGGCTGCGTGAAACGCGCGTGAAACATGCCTGATCGGTGTGAGTTGTGTGAGGGCTTATTTAGAGTGATAATGATTCTCACCTACAACATAGCTAGAAAAGGCACTCGAATGTCACACCTGCGACGCATCAGCACGGCTGCGCTCGCCCTCTTCCTGGCGCTGACCCCCGCCGCCGCGTGGGCCGGTCCCGACCAGGACAAGGAATGGATCGTTACTGGACAGCACGTTGATGCACCCATCCCCGTCTGGCATGACGACACCAACAGCTTCTCTCTCAACACCATCAACATGCCGATGGAGAAGACCGCTCTGTGGATCCCCAAGGCGTGGACCGGCACCGGCGAGAAAGACGAGGCGAAGTCCCAGCTCGTCATCCCGGCAAAGCGTCCCGACCTGGCCTTCTTGGGTGCCGAGGGCACCGTCCTGAACGCTGCGCCTCAGAATCCCGGCCCCGGTAACACGCCCATCTGGGCGGGGCTCGGCGCCGGCGAAATTGGCGACACCGACAAGTTCGAGGGCGAGACCTACACGCTCGACCTCATCAGCGTCGACGGCCCGGGCCGCATGGAGATGTTCATCGACAACGGCGATAGCGTGAACCGCTTTCTCTCCAGTCACGACACCGCGTACCGCAGCGTCTACAACCCGCGCCACACGCACCTGTACACGACCTTCACGCAGCCGGGTCGCTACGTCGCGAACTACAAGATGACCGCCCGCAGCGCCGACGGCACCGCTATCTACTCCTCGCCGATCACGCCGCTGGTCTGGCAGGTCGGTGGCGCGAACCCCGCCGACGGCACCATCAAGGACATTGAATCCGCCTATAACGGGGCGCGCGCTGAGCGCACCGACGGAAACGCCGCCACTCCGACCCTCACCGTGTCGCACCACGGCGAGCGCGAGCACCCCGGCGACAACCACCTGACCGACATCACGCTGGACACGGGTGTCGCCACCGACACGGGCCGCGCATGGATCACCGTCAACGGCTACTTCCTGACCGAGGTTGGTGTCGAGGGTGGCCGTGCGACCATCTCTGAGCTGCTCGGCGCCGATACTGCGGCCGTCCAGGCGATCTACATTCCCGGCGACTCCGCCTCGGCGCGCTGGATCTCCCAGACCGTCCAGTACTCGCAGAAGGACACCGAGCCCGTCACCGTCGGCGCTACCGACACGATCCTCGGCCCCTCGAACCCGGATCCCGCCCCCGTGTGGAACCCCGATCACCTGCCGATCTCCTCGCGCCGCGTCGAGGTCTCCTACGACCTCCTCCCTGGCTCGACCGATCAGTACACTGCCACGGTGCGCGCCAACGACCCGACCCTGCGCGCCACGTACAAGATCGAATTCCTCGAGTCCAAGTGGGATTTCAGCCCCTGGTGCTCCATGGAAGGCACCCTGGGTGCGGGCGGCATGGACATGAAGACGCAGGACCTCGGCGTGTGCCAGTCCGACCCCATGTTCATGCGCGTCACCCTGCGCCCCCACCCGCTCTCGGACGCGGTCATGACCGTCGCTGAAGCCTCCGACGTGACCGTCGGCTCCCACGTCGGCCTCACCGCCATGCTGAAGATGCGCGACGGCATCGCCGCCCCCGAAGAGCCCGAACCTGCCCCGAACCCGACGCCCGCGCCTGCTCCCGCGCCCGATAACGGCGGAAACGACGCAACTCCGGACCCGGCCTCGTCCCTGCTGAGCGACCCCGTGGAGATCGCGCGCGGACACCTGGACGTGCGCCTCACCCAGGCCAGCGGCGAGGGTGGACTCACCTACGGCCTGGCCGTCAAGGATGACTCCCTGACCAACGCGCGCACTTCCGTGCTGCGCACCGTCGGCTCCACGACCCTCGCGGTCGCACCCAACGCGCGCTTCGTGCGTCCTGCGTCCCTGTCCGACCCGAGCTACGACGTGCTCGGACCGGTGGGTACCGCAACCTACGTGCTGCCCGAGACGCAGAACAGCGACATCGTGTGGCCCGGCCTGTCCACCGAGGGCATCGACTACGCGGCCCTGCCCGAGGGGGCCGACCTGACCCTGCACCTCGCGCAGGCCCCCGAAGGCGCTCGCGTTGCATTCTTCCAGGGCGGCACCTTCGGTGCGGGCGCGAAGGTACACTTCGACTCGACCAAGGGCGACGGCCTCGTCCACACGA
>JAHACW010000037.1 GCA_018375675.1 Actinomyces sp.
GCCCGGCCGCCCGCGAGATCGCCACACGCGAGCCTGCGGCTCGGAGTGGTCGATCTCGAAGCCCGCCCGTGCCCTCCGGACCCTCCGGCGCCCTCCACACCAGTGATGCCTGGTCGCTGTGTGTGCCGGTGTGTGGCGGCCCGCCCGCGAGCCGTCCGCGCCGCGAGCTTCGCTCGGCGCGTTGTCTCGAAGCCCGGCGAGGCCCCGCCGCCCCAGCAATTTCGCATGCAATTCCCTCGGACGTGTTTCATGGTCTGAAGTCTGATCGTTGGAATTCTGCGGATTCTGCGTTGAGACGGGGTTGGGCTGAGTTGGAATTGCATGCGGAATTATGGGACAGGCTCTCACCTCCGTGATTGCGTTCCTCAGGGGTATTGCACTACTTGCCTATTCGGCGCAACGCTTTGCCGGGCTGAAACCGTTGACACCTTTGCGGCCCGGTCTTTGCGGTGAGGTGAAACCGCTGTTACCTTTGCTCGCACGAAATGCTTGATTTTGCGGCATTGTGGGTGAGCAAAGGTGGTGTCGGTTTCATGCGTGCTCGCGAAGGAGCGAGCAAAGGTGGTGTCGGTTTCATTTGGGCGCGAAAAAGTTCGCCCTGCGGCATTGTGTGATCGTGAAAGCGCGAAAAAAGTCGCCCTGCGCGCTTAAAACGCCCCAAATTTGGTGTATTTGTACTTGCTGGGCGAACTTTTTCGCGGAAAGGCCGGTGGATGGGCGATGCTGGGCGAGTTTTTTCGTGCTTGCTGGCGCTCCGGCCGGGTATGCGCACCCCCGCGCATGGGAGCGAATACTACAGTCACTAACGAGTACCGGTGCGAAGCGTCATGAAGCATCGTCATGGTGGATAGGAACAGTGCCCACCGTGTTCTGTGAGAACGCCCCAAACGTGTGTCTTTGGACGAAGTCCTACCAAAAGCGCACCATTCTTTGGCATACTGAGGGGCGGAAAACATCCGCCACCACAGGAGCCGTCCGTGCCTGAGCAAAACGCCCCCACTACAACTGAGCAGGCCCCGGCCTCGTCTGAGAGCGCCAGCAAACCGAGCCTGGGCCGCGTGATCGCCGCCTGGGCGGTGCATGCCTTCACTATCTCTGGACTCGCGTGGGCGACCCTGGCTCTGTTCGCGATGCTCAACAACAACATCCCCATGATGTGGCTGTGGTTCGTCATCGCGCTCATCGTTGACGGTGTCGACGGCACGCTGGCTCGCAAGGTCGGGGTCCGTCAGGTCATTCCTTGGTTCGACGGCGGCGTCGTCGACAATCTTGTCGACTACCTGACGTGGACGTTCCTGCCGGCCCTTTTCATGGCGAATCACCTGCCGTTTGGGCCCAAGCCGCTCCCTGTCATCATGATGGTGATCATCATCGTCTCCTCCGTATTCTGCTACGCGAACGATGGAGAGAAGTCGAACGACAACTACTTCGTGGGCTTCCCGGCGGCGTGGAATTGCGTTGCGATTGTCATGTACGTGCTTCAGACTCCTGCGTGGGTCAATATCGCCGCGACGATCTTCCTGGCAATCATGACGCTGGTCCCGCTGCACTACACGCACCCGGCGCGTGTGAAGCGTTTCCAGATCCCGAACATCATCGGTGCGGCCGCGTGGATCGTCGCGTGCGCGTATCTGGTGGTCGTTTACCCGGTCCAGCCCCTGTGGACTCTGATCCTGTTCTGGGTTGGCGGTGGCTGGTTCATGATTGCCGGCTTTATCCGCACGGCAACCGGCGAGGACAAGTAAGCTTCCCGCCACGAACGAATACGAACGTCCCCCGGGCATTGCGCTCGGGGGACGTCGTTATGCGAGCCCGATAAACACATTCGCGGTCACGTCAGGTGAGGGCGGGCGAGCCTCAGAGGCACGAGGCCGGGGCAAGTTGCGCTGTGAACATACAGTATGCGGACGCTGGTCCCACAGGTGTGGAGGGCGCCGGAGGGGCCGGAGGGCCTGGCTGCGGTGCCCGTGGGCGGTGGCGGGGTCTGGCCGGGCTTCGAGGCGACGCGCCGAGCGAAGCTCGCGGCGCGGACGGCGAGCGGGCGGGCCGCCGCCCACGGCGCAGCACGGCCCAGCAGGGCACACCGAGCAGCCCGGCCCAGCAGGCGGTTGGGCCCGACAGTGCCTGGAACACCAGCGGCCTCCGCTGTAACGGCGTGCCTACAGCTGCTCTGCCAGGCCCTTCTTGACGGCGCGGTCGCGCTGGTAGCGGAATACTTCGAGGAAGATGCCACCGAAGAAGATCAGCGCGATGGCGGTCCATACGCCCGGGGGAGCGTGGCGCCCGTACATGAGGAAGTAGACGTAGGGCGCGAGGAAGGTGATCGCGGCAGTGATGGCACCGACGACGCGGTGCCAGAGTTTCTGGCCGGCGACCATCTCGATGAGGCCCCACGTGTAGGGGATGGCGGTGATCATGTCGATGGCCCACAGGACGCGCCAGTCGCCCCGGAAGTGGGGGACGTACATGACAGGCACGGCCCGCGCCATCGAATACACGAGGACGACGACGTAGGCGATGAACTTGGGGTTGCGGCACAGCCGCAGGAATGCGGCGCGTTCGATGATGGATGCGCCGACGGCCCGGGACGCGTGGGTGGCGTGCGACGAGGTTGTGAGCGTGTCGAGTCCGGCCATGGCGACGCGCATGAATTCGCGTTGCTCGTCGGTGCCGGCTGCCCAGTGCTCCAGTAGATCGAGGGGGGACAGAGCGACGGGGGTGTAGCCGTCGCGCGGTTGGCCGGCCTCGTGGATGAGGTCGTCGCCGAGGGCCTCACGCAGGCGCGAGAGCTGCTCGGTGGGGATTTCAGCGATCCATAGGCGCACCCGGCGTTGGATGGCGTCGTGGAGTTCGTGGGAGAGCGCGTGTCCAGCGGCGGAGTGGGGGGAGAAGCCTTCGGCGGCGATGTCTGCCAGGGCACCGGGATATTCGACGATGCGGGTTGTGAGGTCGCCGGCTCGGTCAACGCCGGAAACCTGGATGATGGTGGCCGCGTCCCACTGGTAGCTGCGTGCGATCTCGATGTCGAGGATCGAACGTAGCGTAATCAGGGAAGCGATGGCGGTCACGGGTGGCCTCTCGTCGGAAGTGATGTATCCATTGTGCCTGACAAGGCGGTCGGAATGCACGCCCGGGGCGGGGTGGCGGCGCCGCGTAGAATCGGGGCATGGTGAAACGACGGATTGATCCCGGTGAGGGGATGGTGGCGCTGCGTTCGTGGCGCGGCGCCGTGGAGCGTGGCGAGGAGCCTGCGCGCGCGGTGGTGTTGACGGCGGTGCGCTTTACCCTCGAGGAGCTCGGCATTTTGCATCCCGGCCGCGCGGTCGAGGTGCGTGTTCCTCCCGCCGGTGCCGTGCAGATTCTGCCGGGCACGACGCATCGGCGCGGTACGCCGCCCGCCGTGGTGGAGACCGACGCGCGCACGTGGCTGTCGCTCGCGTGCGGCCTTCTCACGTGGGACGAGGCCGTGGCCGCCTCTCGGGTCAGCGCGTCGGGGGAGCGCACGGACCTGGGGCCCCTCCTGCCGCTCGTGTGAGGATGGGAGGAAGGCCATCGGTTCGTGGGGCTTAGGCCTCCAGCTGGGGCGCGCCGAAGCGGGCCTCGAGCTTGGGGGCAAGCCACTTCTGGGAGCCCTTGTATGCGTAGCGCTGGGCGACGGCCGCGATGGCGGCGGAGGTGGCTGCGAAGAGGACCAGCGATGCGATGGTGACGTCGTCGGAGTCTTCGGCGGGGATGGGGCGTCCGGTGGCGACCTTCCAGCCGGCTTCGAAGAGCTTGGAGGCGGCGAAGGCCGCTCCGGCGATGACGACGGTCGTGGCGACCTTTTCGATGGTGGCTGTGTCCATGGTTGCCTCCTGGCGTCGGGGGTGGTTGTCCCTGTGCGCGTGCGCACGCTTCCATGATGCCCCACGCGGCGCTCTTGCGCGAGGCCCACAGGTGCCCTGTCTTATGCTTGGACGGTAGTGTTCCCGTCTGAAGGATTCCTTATGGCTCGCGCCCGCTCTGTTTTTGCGTTGTCGGCCCTCGTTGTTGCGGCGACGACGGTAGCGGCTTGTACGCCGTCCGTGTCCTCCAGTGCGCCTCGGGATCCGTTTGCCTCGCCGATCGTTCCGGGCCAGAGCGCCCGTGCTTCCTCGGGGACGGCCGGGCATGGGACGATCGACGCCCCCACTCCGCGCAGCGGCTCGGGCACGGTCACCGTCGCCCTGGTGGGTGGCGCGCAGCTGCCGATGGAGACCGCGCAGGAGTTCACGAAGGCGACGGGCTTCACGGTTGCGGTGGTGCCGGTGGACGGCGTGGATGCGCTGTCGAAGGCGGGCGCGGACGTGGTGCTCGGTCTGGACGGCGCGGATGCTCTGCAGGCGACCGCGGCGGGTACGATCGCTGCTTCGGCGCCTCAGGATACGGCGACGGTTGCCGGCACGGTCGTGGATGGTGCAGCTGCGGCGATCGCCTACGGGCGCGACGACGTGTGCGTGATCGCCGACAAGTCGTGGATGAGTGCGAACGGCCGCCCGCTGCCGACCTCGTTCGGCGATCTGACCTCTCCGCGTATCCGCGCGCTGCTAACGGTCCCGGACCCGGCCTCGTCGTCGGTGGGCCGCGCCTTCGTGCAGGAGGCTGCCGCGCAGACGGGCGAGGGACTGGGGTCTTTCGCGCAGTCCCTCAACCCGCGCGTGGATTCCTCCCTGGGTGGCGCCATCGCCGCGTGGACGGCCGGCGCGCACGTGTCCGAAGGGTACCTGTCCGAGGCCGTGGGTGCCTCCACGGGTTCTTCCGGCGCGTATCCGCTGATTGTGGCCCCGCGCTCGCTGGCGGCCGCGGCGGCGACGAACACGGGAGCCGATTCCTACGGAACCGCAATCTCTTCGACGTGCATCGCTCGCATCATGTATGCGGCGTCCACGTCCTCGCCCGCGTCGGACGGCGCAGAGTCCCTGATCGCCTGGCTGCAGGGTGAGGCCGCGCAGCGCTCCCTGGCGACGACGGGCGCCGTCTACCCGATCGATGGCGTGCTCGCCGCCGACACGAAGGCAGGCTGGCTGATGGGCATCACCGGCGACCCGATCGTCGCCGACGAGACCGTTGGCTCCCTCGACGCGATGAGCGCGTGGCTGGCCACGTGGTCCTCGGCGTTGGCCTCCCCGTCGCCGACCACGCCGAGCACTCCCGACCCCGCGACGGATCCGGGCACGCAGGATGCTGAACCGGAGCCGGCACCCGCGGATAACCCCGCGCCCGACGCGGGATACGAGGATTCGAGCGACGGCGAGGAGTAATCCACGCCGGACGCGTCCCTTCTCGAGTCAGCCTCGCAGCATTGCGGGGCTGACTTTGCATTCCTCTCCGATGCGCATGGGGGCGATGAGGCCCGCTTCGCGCAGCTCCAGGAGGCGCGGCACGGTGCGCTCGACGACCTTCCACGGGTCGATCGTGTTGAGGTAGATGCGCGTTCCACCCTCGAAACCCGCGAGCGTCGAGATGCGCCACTTGAGCAGGATGCGCCAGCGCATGGGCGTGGACACGGTGGGCGGGCGGTGGTACCACTCCTCGTTGGCGGGCACCTCCACGCCCGTCGCAGCGTGCGCGGCGTGCAGGATGTCGGAGATCCCGCGCATGGCCTCGGGGCTGACCTCCCACGGGTTCTTCGGCTCGCCCAGGGGCCAGATCGCGATGCCGGGGAAACGGTGGCCGAAACCGGCCAGGGCGACGGCGTGCTCGTTCTGGGCGATGAGGAGCTTGCGCGTGGCCGCGACCGTAAAGATCTGGTCGTAGATGTCGGGCTGGGCGCGCAGGCGCTCCAGCTCGGCCTCGGTCTGCACGGACATGTCGTCGATCGCGACGAGCTGCTTGTGCAGGTGATCGAAGGACGCACCTGCGGGGCGCAGCCAGTTCTGGAACGTCGCGACGTAGCGCACGGCGGGATCCAGGTCGTACAGGTCGCGCATCGAGCGGGCCGTGTACGCGGTGTACTGCTCATGCTCGTCGGGGGTGAGGGTACCGGACCCGGCCAGCTGGTGGGCCTCGGTGGCGCCGTCGACGAAGTGGCGCTTGCCGATGATGAGGTCGTGGCCGCCGGAGAAGAAGCCGTTGGCGGACTGCAGGCGCGCGGTCTCGCTGGTGGCCGCGAACTCGCCCTCGCTCATGCCCGAGGCCAACATGCGTGAGCGGACGACGTTCATGACATGTTCGTAGCCCGCGTCCGAGGCCAGGTAGTGGGCCATGCGGCGACGGTCTTCCTCGGAAGGGACGTGCCCGTGGTTGAGATGCCAGTAGTTGTAGGAGACGATCTCGAAGAGGTTAGGAATGCGTCGGAACTCGGCGACCGTGTCACTGAGCTGATCGGCGCCGAGGGCGTCCAGCTGCTCCCAAGACCCGTCCTCGTGGCGCACCAGGCGCGACTTCTCGGGCGGGGTCTCGAGGTATCGGCCGGAACAGAAGGCGCAGTGGTGCCCGTCGGCCTCGTGGTTGATCGGGTTGTGGTCCGTGTGTGGCGCGGTGAGGGGCCGGTTGCCGCGGCCCGGAACGGTCCACACCTCCGTGCCCGTGAGGAGGTTCTGCTGTTTGACGGTGCCGTCGGCCAGTCGGACGATGGCGCGGTCGGCGCGCGTGAGCTTGGAAGCCATACCTGTATCGTACCCGTCCTTAGAGTCGGTCCATCGTGGCCGGATGCGACCCCATGCGACCGGCTTCGCCCGCGTCGAGAGCATCGATGCGTGCAGTCTGTTCGGGATCCAGCGAGAAGGAGAACACGTCGAAGTTGGCGGCCATGCGCTCGCGGCTCAGGGTTTTGGGGAAGACAACGTGGCCGCGATCCAGCGCCCAACGCAGCGCGACCTGCGTCGGGCCCACTCCGAGTTGCGCGCCGATGTCGACGAGCGTCGGGTCGGTGACCGCGCGTCCGCGCGCCAAGGGGGACCATGCCTCGAACACCATGCCGAGCCCCTGGGCGTAGGCGCGCAGGTCGGCGTTGGGGAAGAAGGGGTGGGATTCAACTTGGAGGACGTGCGGGGTGACAGTGGCGATGGTGCGGACGGCCTCGACGTGCTCGCGTTCGTAGTTCGACAGGCCAATCGCGCGTGCGCCGCCTGCGTTGAAGGCGTCCTCGAGGGCGGGCCAGGGCAGGGCGACGTCGCCCCCGTAGAGGGTGGGCAGTGGCCAGTGCACGAGGAGGAGGTCCACGTAGTCGGTGCGCAGGTCCTCGAGGGAGCGTCGGATGGATGCGGCTGCCCGATCGGGCTCGTGGTTGGAGTTGTCGACCTTCGTCGTGACGAACAGGTCCTCGCGCGGGATTCCCGATGCCTCGAGCGCCGCCCCGACCTCGGCCTCGTTGCCGTACATCTGAGCGGTGTCGATGTGGCGGTACCCAACCTCGAGGGCGCGGCTCACCGCGTCGTAGGTGTCCTCGGGTGCGACCTTGTAGGTGCCGAAACCGAGCACGGGGATGGGGGCGCCCGTCGGAAGCGTGAGGGTCGGAATCGGGGACGAGGCCGGGGCGTTCTCGGCGGGAAGCGGGGTGTTCATCGGTGAATCCTCCTAGTCGTTCCCAGTGTAGCCTCCCGCACGCGCTGCGGTCCCCGTCGTCCGCGCGCGCAGTCGGTGCGCATGTCGTAGCGTTGTCCTCGTTTTAAAGCCGTGCGCGGCACCGACCTGAGAGCGCAGGAGGAATCATGATCAACGCCTACGAGACGGAGGACGGCGTCGTCTTCGATATGAGCGGGCTCGAGTGCGAGGCGCTGCGCTCATACGCCGACGGACTCCTGACTGACCCCGAGCATCCGTTCGTTGAGCTGCTGCGCGGCCAGGGCCTTGTCGTTGGTGATACTCCCGTCCCGCACCTCGCTGCTCTCCTTCAGGCGTTCTCGCAGGCGACGAAGGTACTGACCGCCTGGGTCGTCGCTCCGGCTGGGTGCCGCCGATCCACCTTCTTCGTTGGCCCGCACTCTGCCGCGGTGTTGCGATGCGACGACGGGGGACTGTACGCCGACGAGGATGACATGGTCTCGGTGTGGGCCATCGACTCCGCGCAGCTGCGCGACACGTTCTTCGAGCTCAGCGCTATCGGTGAGCCTTCCGGCGAGGGGATTGTGCCGACGGCGGTGCCGGCAACGCTCTTCGGTGCCCTCGAACGGGCGGAGGTGACGGAAATACTCGTGGAGGTGCCCAAGGACGCTCGCGAGATTGCCGAGGTGATTGATGTCGAGGTCGACGAGGCGACGGGGACCTTCTGGGCGGACGTCGCGGATGACGCGTGGGTGGGGCTGGCCGTGCGGGTCGTCGATGCGGCGTCCTACCCGAGCCTGGAGGGTGAGAGCTGGCGATTGCTCGCCACCAGCGAGGAGGTCTGCGAGGTGCTGGCCGGCGTTGAATTCACTGACTTGTACCCCGATGAGGTGCCCTTGCTGGCAAGCGCGGATGGTGAGTTCTGGGCGGTTGCTGCCCCTTCATCGCCGGGGGTGCTCTGGGAAGATATCGAGGATGTTCTGTCCGAGTAGTCCAACTCCTGAACTGCAGATCTCACAGTCTGAGAACGTTGGGTGACAAATTATTTCCGTCCTGCCGGTCAGTCGGCCTGGTTGTGCCGTTTTTCCTGGTTTTGGACGCTCATCGTCCTCTCTTTCGAGGGGTCTGACCGCCTAAGTAGGGAAGCGCTGAAATGTCGCTGAAAAACCCTTGAATGGCGTCTGCAATGTGGTTGGCACTTAAATTGGTATAGCGGTCAATATCCGCGATATAGCGCGAAAATTCGGGGACTCCTGTCTAACCGGCCGGTAGGCTTTTTGTTAGGTAACCCACCGCGAATTCCCCGCTCTAAGAGCAAAATTCGCGTACGATAGATACTGTTCAACCACGATCGTCTACACGTCCAGACAACGAACGGAGAGTTATGTCGGTTCGCAATGCCCTGCTGGCGCTTGTTGCGCAGCAGCCCGCCGGTGTCTACCGCCTGAAGCAGATGTTCGAGGAGCAGACGTGCGGAGCATGGCCGCTGAATATCGGCCAGGTCTACCAGACGATGCAGCGCCTCGAGCGCGACGGCCAGGTTGTGTCTCACGCCGAGACCAACGCCGGCCGTGATTCCGAGGTCTTCGAGCTCACTGATGCTGGTCGCGACGTCCTCAACGCCTGGTGGTCCACCCCCGTTCCTCGCGAACATCCCGAACGCGATGAGCTCGTCATGAAGCTCGCCGTGGCCGCCGCCGACCCCACGGTCGACGTCGAGGCCATGATCCAGACCCAGCGACGCTCGACCCTAGGCTCCCTGCGTGACGTCACCCGCCTGAAGGCTTCGGCCGACGAGGGTGAGCTCGCATGGAAGCTCATCCTGGAGCGTCACATCTTCGACCTCGAGGCCGAGCTCAACTGGCTCGATCACATCGAGTCCGGTGCCGTTTCTGAGGCCGCTCGTCGTGCCGCCTTCGCCGCTGCGAAGGGCCGCTCGATGAACTGGGCTCAGACAGAAGCCGGCATTTCGGAGCGTGCCGGGGTGCGATGAGCCAGCCTGTGCCGCTACCGATCAGGATGGCGGGTGTCGGACATGAGTTCGGCGCCGACGGCGTCCGAGTGAGAGCGCTCGACGGGATCGACCTTGAGGTCGCCCCCGGCGAGCTTCTCGCTGTTATGGGCCCCTCTGGATCCGGCAAGTCGACCCTGCTGTCGATCGCTGGCGGACTGGAGCGTCCGACGCACGGAAGTGTCTTCATTAACGGCGTCGATATGGCCACGATGGATGCGGCTCACCGTGCTGAGGTTCGTCGCCGTTCCATCGGTTACGTCTTCCAGGACTACAACCTGATCCCGTCCCTGTCGGCCCTCGAGAACGTTGAGATGCCGCTGCAACTGGACGGGGTCAGCCCGTCGAAGGTGCGCGAGGCTGCCATGGCTGCCCTCGAAGAGGTCGGCGTCGCCGAGCTCGCTGATCGCTTCCCCGAGCGTCTCTCGGGTGGTCAGCGTCAGCGCATCGCGATCGCCCGAGGCCTCGTGGGTAACCGCTCGGTCATTCTTGCGGATGAGCCGACGGGTGCGCTGGACTCGCACACGAGCGACCAGATCATGTTGGTGTTGCGTGACCACATTGATGCGGGTGCAGCCGGTATCCTCGTTACTCATGAGGCCCGAATGGCCGCATGGGCGGACCGCACAGTCTTCCTCCGCGACGGTCGCATCGTCGACCGCTCGCGCGGAGACTCGCTGAGGGATCTGCTGGCTGACACTGCACCAAGGATCTGATGAGTCGACTCAACACACGAATGAGGCGATGGGGAGTAGTACTCCGCATCGCCTCTCGTGATGCGCGCCAAAGCCTGGGGCGCACGCTGACAGCGGTTTTTCTCATCTCACTGCCGATCATTATCGCGATCGGCGCGATCACCTTCTGGGACGTGACGACCTCCCAGCGCTACCAGGCCTCGTCGTGGCTCGGCCACCGTTCCGACGTCCAGGCGGTCACCCTGCACCGCTCGTCGACGGCCATCGAGCAAGACATCACCGCCGACTTTCTATCGAAGACGGCCTCTGACGAGGAAGTGACGGTTACCCAGAGCACCCTCACCGACTGGGTGCCGGCGGGGGACCAACTGATCGCCGTCGACACTCTCTACCAGCTTCACCTCACGACGCAGGACGGAACGGGCTACACGGTTGATTCCGGCACCCAGACAGCCACGCTGGATGCCCCACGCGTGAATGCGGGTGGAAAGAGCGGTGCGCTCGCCTCGAACCACGCCGTCATTTCGGACGACGTCGCGCGGGCGCTCAAAGCCGAGGTGGGCGATACGCTCACCCTGTCGCTGACCGTCGCCAAGGATCGCACCACTCAGGCGCTCACAGGAAGCGTCGTCATCGACGAGATCATTCCCGGCACGAATCGGGCGATCATCGGTGATGGTACGCTCGACATTAACCGTCTCGCGGTGGCGGGACGCACGCAGACCGCCTGGTTCGTCACCGGCCCGACTCCGGTGACCTGGGACCATATTCGTCAGATCAACCAGTCGGGATTCTCTGTTGTCTCGCGACAGGTACTCGCTGATCCGCCGGATGCTTCGGCTCTGCCCGCCCAGTTCGCTCAGTACGAGGTCGCCCAAAACAGTCGAGCTGCTAACCCCTGGCAGTACCTTCTACTGGTCGCAGGCATCCTCCTCATCCTCACCGAGATGATCCTGCTCATCTCGCCGCTCTACACCGTCGCCCAGCGATCGGTCATGCGAACGGCAGCAATGATCGTTGCCAACGGCGGCGACCAGTCCGACGGTCGCCGCCTGACGATCGCCCACGGCCTCGTCATCGGCCTGCACTCGGGGCTTGTCTCAGTCGCGCTGTCCGCGTGCGGCATGGTGGGCATCGGTATCTGGTCGGGCCTCGGCATTGGCATCGTGCCGTGGTGGCCGCTGGCCCTGTCGGCGCTCCTGCCGATTCTGCTGTCCCTCATGGCGTCGGTGTCGCCGGCGCACACCTCGTCGCACATCAATACGTCCGCGGTCATCGGCGGGCGCGTGTGGGAGCCCTCCCGCCTCGTGCGTCGTCGCATGATCTACCCCATGGCGCTGCTGGCCGGACTCCCGTTGCTGGGTATCGCGGCCTGGCGCGGGTGGGTGCTCGCCCTCGTCGTTGGTGTCGGCCTGCTCGAGGCCGGCCTCATCGGGTCGATCCCCTACATCTTCACCCGCTGGCGCGCCCCGAATCGTCGCGCGTCGATGAGCATGCGGCTGGCGCTGCGCGACGCCGTGCGCAACGGTCACCGCACGTTCCCTGCCATGGCCTCGATCCTGACGACCGTGTTCGTCGCGTGCGGCCTGCTCATCACCCTGTCCTCGTCGAACGAGGCCGGTTGGAATTCGCGCCCGCACGCGGGACAGCGCGGGCAGGTGTTCCTCTCGGCTGTCGATAAGACCGACTCGGTGACGCGTACCCGCAACCTGCTTCAGTCGGCCCAACAGGTCGTCGACGGGGAACGCACGGTCACCTCGAGCGCCACCATGAACGGCATGGCGTGGAACAGCGGCCCGGGCGGCCCGGAGACCATGGTCGAGGCCGTGAACCCCGTCGACAAGTCGATGCTCACGATGCGCGACGACATGGGAACGATGGCGGAGATCGACGTCGCCTACATCGTCGATGATGGCACCTACCTGCGCGAGGCCGGCTACCTGAACGAGGACGACATGGTCCGAGCGATCGCCACCCTGAACGCCGGTGGCGTCCTCGTGCCCGATCCGAAGCTGATTAACGGTGCCGGCCAGGCCGACCTGCGCAGCCTCGACATGTCGGCGATTGCTGCCGCCAAGGCCGCCGGCGCTTCCGACGACGACCTGCCGGACGCCCTCGTGCAGAGGACGATGACCTTCCCTGCTTCGCCCCTCACGCGCATCAACGTTATGGTGTTGTCCCCGCAGGCCTCCGAAGCACTCGGTCTGCGCGCCGTTCCGCTCGGCGAGCTCCTCACCGTTGAGAAGCCGGTGAATCCGGTGGACGCGCCCACCTTCCAGACGACGATCGCGCGCCAGGTCCCCGGTGCCTCCGCCCAGGTGATCGCACCGACGATGCGGTCGCTGGTTCTTCCCTACGTTGCCGCCCTGATTGCTGTCGTCGCTGCTGCGGCGACGGTTGCCCTCGTGGTGGCACTGTCTTCCTCGGATATGCGCCCGGACCTCGACACCCTCGATGCGATCGGCGCCGCTCCCGCGATGCGCCGCCACGTCACCACGTGGCAGGGCGTGGTGCTTGCGCTCAACGCGATTCCGACGGCTGTGCTTTCCGGCCTCGTTGTGGGCGTGCTCGCAGTCATCACCTTCGCGAATTCGGGGATCTTCCCGACGCTGACGACGACGCTGCGCCCCATCGTTCCTTGGGGAGCCCTGCTGGGCATGCTGATCGGCATGCCGATCCTGTGCGCCCTCGTTGCGATTATCCTGACGCCCCGCCACCAGAAGCGCATCCGCCGCATTAACTAGGCGGTCGCGATGAGTGAGCCCCCCGAAGAAGTCGTTATCCCCGCGGGTGCCCTCGCCTCGTCGGCCGTGCGCGTCGATACGTGGCTGTGGGCAACCCGCCAGCTCAAGTCACGGTCGCAGGCGACGGCCGCCGTGCGCGCCGGGCACGTGCGTGTCAACGGTGAGCCCGTGAAGGCCGCCTACAAGGTGCGCGTCGGCGACGAGGTGCGCCTGCGCATCGAGGGCTTCGACCGGATCCTGGGGGTCAATTTACTGCTGAACAAGCGTGTGTCCTATCCGCAGGCGCGCACGGCCTACGACGATCGCACGCCCGAGCGTCCGCGCGTACACATCCCCGTCGCCATGCGTGAGAAGGGGAGCGGGCGCCCCACGAAGAAGGAACGGCGAGAGCTGGATCGGCTGCGCGGATACGACTCTCACGAGCACTACTGAGCGCCTGAACGAGGCCGTGGCGGGCGTCGGCGGGGATGCATCCCGTACGCCCGCTGGACGCGAATACACGCGGTCCCGCCGCCCGGAAAGGGGCGACGGGACCAGCGCGTCAGATCAGAATGCTTGACTCACGCGTTCGGGAAGTACTCCGTGACCTCGACGCCGAACTTGTCGCCCCAGCTCGGATCGAAGGGCGTCGTGAATTCGACGGTCACCTTCTCGCCGTTCGTCATCGTCGCAGTCGCGACGTCATCGATGACGTGATCGGGGGTGCCGACAACAAACTGCGAATCGTCGAACCAGATACGCAGCGTCAGGTCGGTCGTCGAGTAGGCCGCGAGCTTGTCCTTCATCGTGTCGCTGGCGGGCGAGATGTCGACGGTGCAGTGCACCGTGGTCTGAGCGTCGTCAAGAGCGCAGGTGGGTTCCACCTTGAATGCTTCCTTGCCGCTGTGGGTCTTCAGCAGGTCGACGGTGTCGAACCGATCCTTGCACTCCTTCCTCACGGCATCTCGAGCAGCCGAGGACATCCTGTCGTACTTGGAGTACAGCTCATCGATCTTGTCGACGTTGTCTGGGGTCACCTGCTCGCACCACTCCGGGGCGGCGAGGGCGGCGGCCTGCTCCTTGATCGTCTGGATCTCATCCTGCATGTCCTTCTGTGCCTTCGTCTTCTGGACGGCGAAGGTGAACAGCGTGGTCGTCGCGATGACGAGGACGAGGAGGAGGACGAGCGCGACGCGGTTGTAGATCGAGAGTCCCTTGCTCTTTGGGGCTTTGGTCGCGACCGTCACGGGAGCCGGGGTGGTTGCCTCGGGCGTGGGGATGTTGTTCTCACTCACTTGGCGGCCTCCTGCGCTTCCTGAAGCTCCTGCTGGACGGTGCTGAGCTCTTCCTGGGTCTCGGTGAGGTCCCTGCTCTTCATGGAGTTGATGCCAGCGGCCATGAGGGTCGTGAAAGCGAAAAGGACGACGAGGATCGACGTAATCACGGCGATGGCGATCTGGCCGCCCGTCGCGCGCGGGTGCGGGGCAGTCAGCGGGGTAAACGTCGGCGTGGCGGCCGCGACTGCGGGGCTCGGCGCAGCCGGCACCTGACCGGCGGGAGGAATGGGGGAGCCAGCCGGATTCTCGGGCAGGCCGGGGGTGGGGGTGCTCACGGGGAGACTCCTTTCACTGTGTCTCCCCAATTCTATGCGAGTTGAAAAAATTGGATTTGCTGCGGTGACGGGATTCACCGCCCATCACAGGTTGGAAGGCCACCAGCTGGTCATCGTCGCGCCGCACTCGGTCTTGTCGGACATCCCAGGATCGTAAGGAATCGACAGCGTAAAAGTGGCGGGCGACCCGGGCGTCAACGTGATCGTCGTCGTGCCCTGGTACGGCGAGCTGGGGCTGGGGTTCTTCCCCTTGTCCGCGGTAAACCCGTTGATCTCCACATCGAGCGCGCCCAGCGAGGCGATCGGGGAAGAATCTTTGAGAGTGAGCGTGCCGTTCACCGTGGTCGTCACCTGATCGGTTGTGCATTCGCCCATCGCGATGGTGAAGTCAGCGTCCTTGTTGGTGCGGTAGACCTGTGCGAGAGTCTCCTTGGCCGCGCACTGTTCGTGGATCGCGTCCTTGGTGGCCTGGGTCGCCGAATCGTAGGTCTTGAGCGAGTCTCGGATCGACGCGGCGGATTCGCGCGTGATCGAGTTGCACCAGCTCTCGGCATCCTTGCGCACGGTGGCGGCATCCAGCGCGGCCTTTGCCTCCGTGATCTGCTGATCGACCGCGGCCTTGTCGGACTGGGCCTGCTCAGCCTGTGCCTCGTACGTGGATGCAGAATGTGTGCGCCACGCGTTAATGCCCCCGACGATGGCTGAGAGGACGATGAACGCCGTGGCGAGGATGGCGCCCGCGACGGTCGCGGCACGCAGGGGTGCGGGAGCGCTCACTTGGTGGCCTCCTGGAGTTGCTGGTTGATGGACTCGAGCGTCGAGCGGGCCGTGTCGAGCTCATTCTGGGCGGTCTCGGCGCGGCTCTTCGCATCCTCCTGGATACGGCCGCTGGCCCCCAGGTGCGACCAGGCAATGACGAGCACGGCAATGAACACCGCGACGAGCGCCCACGATGCTGCGCACGCGAGAACCCACTTGAGCGTTCCGCTCTTCTCGGGTGCATCAGCCTCTTCGCTGTTGTTGTCGTCGACGGGGGAGGTGGGCATCGGAATCGGTGCGACCTGTGCCTCCGCTACCGACGAGGCGGGGGCGACCTCCTGCGGGAGGGAGGCCTCGGGCATGGGGATAGGTGTACCGGCGGAAGTGGAGGCCCGCTCCTCGGTGGATGAAGCCGGGAAGGCCTCGTCCACCGCTGGAACTGCGACCTCAACGTGCTGAGGAGAGGGCATCGGTGCCTCGTACGGCTCGACGTAGTCCGTCCATGCGTGGCCGTCCCACCAGCGCAGTTGATTTGCGCCGCTGGGGTCGGCGTACCAGCCTTCCGCGGGTTCACTCATCGTGATTCCTTCTCTCGTGTCAGGAGACAGCTGTGAATATGGCGCTCACAGACCGGTGGGCCAGATGCTCTTGACGCGCACCGCACAGTAGAAATCGCTGGTTGTTGCGAACGGAACTGTCGTTGAGAAGTTGCCTGTTCCACCCGGGGGTACGGCGGCAGTGGTCGTTCCGAGCGGAGAATCGGAATCGCTGATCTCGTGATTCGCCGCGAATACCTCGTAGACGACGTCGATGCTGCCGATCTTGGCCATGGTGGGTGCGTCGAGCGATACGGTGCCGGAAATGTTGACGGTGGTCCCGTTTCCATTGCATGTTGGCGTCGACGTGTTGACCATGCCGCGCTTGAGGTCCTTAGCGAATGCCTCTGCGAATGCCTTCTTGCCGCCGCAGACCTCTCCGACTGCGTTGCGCTGCGGCTCCGACATTGTCTTGAGGGTGGTCGCCATCTTGTCGAGGTCGGTCACCTTCATCTTGTCTTTATCGAAGTCGGTGCACCACTGCTGAGCGTCCTTCTTCGCCTTGGCCGCGGTGATCTGCTCCTGAGTGGACGTGATTTCGCTGCTGATTTCCACGGTCTTAGCATCCGCGGACTGGATCTCGGCCCGCATATCCTCAATCTCCTGAGCCTTCGAGCGAGCGCTGACGTACATGGTGGCGCTGACAAGGAGGAAGATGACGGCGAGAACCGAGCAGATGATCGTCAGGATCTTAGGAACGCTGGAGGGCTTTTTCGCCTGGGGCTGGACTCCGTAGCTCACTTCTGTGCCTCCTCGAGTTCTTTCTTCACCTTGTCGAGTTCATCCTGTTTATTGTCGAGGCTGATCTTTGTGGAGTTGCGCTGCTCCTGCACGTCGCGCCACTCGACGTTCTGAGCGCGCAGCTGCATGCCCGAGTACACCATCGTGCCGAAGAAAACGACCATGAGGAGAACGGAGACAATAGTGCCGATGACCCATCCGCGACCGCTCTTCGGAGCGGCGTCTCCCGCCTGCGGGTCCATTCCAGCGGCGCCCAGCTGCGGGGCAACACCCGCCGGATTGTAGGGGTCGGAGGAAACGGTCGGAGCCTGCGACTGGGCGGGCATGTACTGCCCCGCCGCCTGGTCTACGGGCATTTGCTGCGCGACAGGTGCTCCCTGCTGCGACATATCGTGGAATTGTTCGGTCCACTCGCCGCCGTTCCACCAGCGAAGGCGCTGGCTTCCTGCGGGGTCGGGGTACCATCCGGGTGCTGGTTGAGGCATGACCGTCCTTTCAGTTTCTGGCACTAGTGTAACCAATCCGTGAGGTTCTTAACGCAGGCAATCTGACAGTCGTGGGGAACGTCGGACGCATGACAGGTACTCTGAAAGCTATGGCCTCTCTTTTTGCGTCTTCACCCCTGCTCGCGCTGTTTGTCGTTGTTGCGTTGGGTGCGGCGATCGGGGCCATTCGGATCGGCCCGCTGCGCTTCGGAGCGGCGGGTGCTCTCTTCGTCGGCCTCATCGTTTCGGCTTTGCATCCCGAGGTTGTCAGTACACACATGTCGATCGTCCAGCCGATGGGCCTGGCCTTCTTCGTGTATTGCGTCGGCATTTCCGCGGGCGCGACCTTCTTCCAAGATTTGCGTAAGCAGACGAACCTCCTCGCTCTCACGACAATCGTGTGCGTCGTGGGTGCGCTCATCGCGCTCGCGGGAGGCCGCCTCTTCGGCCTGTCCTCTGGACTCACGTCGGGCCTGTTCACGGGAGCTCTGACGGCCGCGCCCGCCCTCGATACGGCCACCCGCCTCACGGGGGACCCGAACGCGGCGGTCGGATACGCCTTCGGCTATCCGGTGGGCGTCATCGGCGGCATCCTCATCGTCACGATCACCGTGACGAGGAAATGGGTTGGCCCCAAGGACACGCCGTCCCTCGCGGGGTCCTCCCTGGAAGCCGTCAGCGTGCACGTGACCAAGCAGATCAACACCCGTGACATTGATGCGTGGCGCGAGCAGCGCGTGCGCCTGTCCTACCTGCGACGCGATGGTCGCACCCGCGTCATCGCCCCCGGCGAGGACCTGCTGCCCGGCGACTACGTTGTCATGGTCGGTGATCCCGCGTCGATCAAGGAAACGGCGCCCCGCGTCGGTGAGATCCTCGACCACAACCTCGAGGACGACCGTTCCGACCTTGCCTTCGAGCGCATCGTCGTGTCCAACCCTGACGTCGCCGGCCGCAGCGTCTGCGAGCTCAACGTCACCAAGCGCTTCGGTGCCGTCATCACGCGCGTGCGCCGTGGTGACCTGGACCTCCTGGCCCGCGACGACCTTGACCTGCAGCTCGGCGATCACGTCGCCGTCGTCGTTCCCACGGATGAGCTCGACGACGTCGCCGAGTGGCTCGGCGACTCCGAGCGCCGCGTCGCCGAGGTTGACGGCATGGCTTTTGGCATTGGCCTCGTCCTCGGCCTGCTTCTGGGCATCGTGTCCTTCCCGCTGCCCGGTGGCCAGGGCTTCCAGCTGGGCGCCGCCGCCGGCCCCCTGATCGTCGGCATGCTGCTCGGCGCACTGCGTCGCACCGGACCGCTCGTGTGGACCCTACCCGCCGCCGCGAACCTGACGATCCGACAGATCGGCCTCATGCTGTTCCTCGCGGCCCTCGGCCTGAATGCAGGACCGCAGTTCGCGAGCCTGCTCGGCAGCCCCGAGGGTTGGCGCGCCGCGCTCCTCGCTGCCGTCATGGTTGTCGTGTGCTGCGTCATTCAGGCCCTCGGTGCGAAGTTCATTGGTCTGTCCTCCGCGCGCGCCGCGGGTGGAATTGCGGGCTTCCTCGGCCAGCCGGCAGTCCTGCAGGCCGCCGACGCCCGCGTCACCGACGAGCGCATCGAGGCCGCCTACGCGACCCTCTTCGCCTTCGCGATTATCGTCAAGATACTGCTCCTACCACTCATCACCTCCTTCCTGTGAGCGCCGTAGACTAGGGCCATGGCTACCCCCGACTTCGTCCTCGAACTGCGCCGCCACGTCGGCCATGCGCCCCTGTGGATGCCCGGCACGACCGTCGTCATCGCGCGCCCCGCCCCCGGTCGGGCGGCGATCGACTGGGAGCACCCCATCGCTCCTGAGGATGTCGAGATCCTCTGCGTGCGTCGCTCGGATAACGGCGCCTGGACCCCCGTGACCGGCATCGTCGACCCGGGCGAGGAGCCCGCGATCGCCGCCGCACGCGAGGCCTTGGAGGAAGCCGACGTTCGTATCGAGGTACGCCGCCTCCTGTCCGTCGAGGTCGTCGGTCCCGTCACCTACGACAATGGCGACGTCACCACCTACCTGGACGTCGCCTTCGCCGCCGAGTGGGTGAGCGGTGAGCCCAGCCCCGCCGACGGCGAAAACAGCGAGACCGCTTTCTTCCGCGGCGACCAGCTCCCGCCCATGAATGACCGCTTCCGCCGCGCCGTTGCCAAGGCCCTGAGTGGTCGCCCCGACGCGGACTTCCTCACCGCCTGACCTCGCGTGAGCAGAGGGGCGCGTCCCGGCCTCGTCGAGGTGAGCGCGAAAAGGCTTGTGTTTCTGTCAAACCCCTTGCGGGACTGAAGTCCTAGTGGTGGAATGGGTGCATGGATACACCTAGCAAGATTGCATATTCTGTCACCGCCGACTCCACCGGTGGTCGCGCCGGCACCTCCTCCGTCCCCGCGCTCGGCATCAGCCACGTCATGCGCATGCCCAAGGAACTGGGTGGCCCCGGCGACGGCCCCAACCCCGAAGCCCTCTTCGCCATGGGCTACGGCGCATGCTTCCAGGGCGCCATGGGCCTGGCCGCCAAGGAACTGGGCATCGACACCAAGGACTCCGTCGTGCGCACCACCATCGGGCTTGGCCCCGAGGGCGACTCCTTCGCCCTCACCGCCGACATCGAGGTCTTCATCCCCGGCGTCGAGCTCGACCGCGCCCAGGCCCTCGTCGACCGCGCGCACCAGCTGTGCCCGTACTCCAAGGCCACTCGCGGCAACGTGCCCGTCACCGTCACCGCCGTCGCCAACCTCTGAGCGCACCCGATAGACGAAAGCAACCCCGGCCTCGTCCGTTCCACATGGACGAGGCCGGGGTTCCTTCATGCCGTTGCGCCCGGCCGGGTGGAGCGTCAGGTGCCTTGCTGCGGGTGCCGCGCGCACGGCTTCACCCTTTGGGCTTGCCGCGCGCGGGCGTCAGGCGCCCGGCTGCGGGTGCCGCGCGCACGGCTTCACCCTTCGGTCTTGCCGCGCGCGGGCGTCAGGCGCCCTGCCAGTACGCCTCAAGCACCCGGGAGAGGTCGAGGAGATCATCCACGTGGCTCATCTCGCGCGCCGAGTGCATCGACAGCAGGCCCACGCCCACGTCCACCGTCAGGATCCCCAGGCGGGTCGCCGTGATCGGGCCGATCGTCGTCCCGCACGGCATCGCGTTGTTACCCACGAAGTTCTGCGAAGCCACGCCCGCCGCCGCGCACGCGCGATTCCACAGGGCAATGCCCTCGCCGTCCGTCGCGTAACGCTGCTTCGAATTGATCTTGATGATCGGTCCGCGACCCATCATCGGACGGTTATCCGGATCGTGGTGGCCCGCGTAGTTCGGGTGCACCGAATGCGCCGCGTCCGCGCTCACGCATGATGAGGCAGCGAGCATCCGCTCGAAACCGTCCTCGTCGCGGCCCAGAGCCTTCGCCGTGCGGCGCAGCACCGTCTCCAGGATCGGACCGGCCGCACCCGTGCGCGACTCCGAGCCCACCTCCTCGTGATCGAAACACATGAACACCGTGACGTCGCCGGCCGCAGGCGTGCCCTGCTTGGCCAGGCGCTCCAGGGCCACCAGGCCCGGGTGCACGCTTGACAGGTTGTCCTGGCGCGATGCAGCGATGAACTGGCCTTTGTCGCCGAAGAAGCCCGGCCCCTGGCTGGGGGTCAGGATCAGGTCGAACGCCGCGACCTGTGACGCGTCGTCCAGGCCCGCCGTGCGCGCCACGTACTCCAGCACGTTGCCGTACGGGTTATCCACCGTCCACACCGGGTGCAGGTGCTTCTGCGGATCCAGCTTCAGCCCGCCCGGGTTGACGTCGCGATCCAGGTGAATCGCCAGCTGCGGGATGCGCGCGATCGGGCCCGTGCGGGCGAGGACGACCTCGCCGCTATTGAGGACCAGGCGGCCCGCCAGCGTCAGCTCGCGATCCAGCCACGAGTTCCACATCATGCCGCCGTACACCTCGACGTCAATCTGGCCCCAGCCATCCGGCGTCGTCGACTGCACCGACGGCTTCACCGAGAACGCCGGCGAATCCGTATGCGCGCCGACGATGCGGAAGCCCGCGTCGTCGGCGACCGTCTCGGGCACGAACCACGCGGCCACCGCGCCGCCGCGCACCATCACGTGACCGCCCGGGGAGGCGTCCCACGCGCCCTTCTCGTCGACGCGCGTAAAGCCGGCGTCCACCAGGCGCTGCGCCACGACCTCGGCCGCGTGATAGGGGGAAGGAGAATCAAGGAGGAAATGCTGATAGTCCACCGCGTTCGCGTGGACCTCGTCCAATTCAAGCTGTGCCATACTCCAATGGTAGAACGCCGCGCGTGGAGTGGCCTACGCTTGAGACATGAGTGAGATCCCCGCATACACCCTGAACGACGGCCTGGACGTTCCCGCGATTGCGCTGGGCACCTATAACCTGCGCGGCGCCTCGGGCGTGGCCTCTATGGTGTCGGGCATCGAGGCCGGGTATCGCCTGCTGGATAGCGCCTTCAACTACGAGAACGAGGGCGCCCTTGGGGCGGCGGTGCGCCGCTGCGGCATCCCCCGCGAGGACCTGCGCCTGGTCTCCAAGCTTCCCGGGCGCCACCAACGCTACGACGAGGCCGTCTACACCCTCGAAGAATCCCTCATGCGCGCCGGCCTGGACTACTGGGACATGTACCTGATTCACTGGCCCAACCCCAAGCGCGGCCTCTACGTCGAGGCCTACCAAGCCCTGCTGGACGCCCGCGACCGCGGACTGATCCGCTCCGTCGGCGTGTGCAACTTCCTGCCCGAACACCTCGACCGCGTGCACGCCGAGACCGGCGAGTACCCGAGCGTCAACCAGATCGAGCTGCACCCCTACTTCCCGCAGGCCTCTGCCCTGGAGTATCACGCGCAGGTCGGAGTGCTCACCGAGTCCTGGAGTCCGCTGGGGCGTAAGTGGCGCATCGTCGAAGACCCGGCGATTGTCTCCCTTGCCTCCGAGGCGGGCGTGTCCCCGTCGCGCCTCATCCTGCGCTGGCACTACCAGCTCGGCGCCATGCCCCTGCCCAAGTCCGGTAACCCTGATCGCCAGCGTGAGAACCTTGACATCTTCTCCTTCTCGCTGTCGCCTGAGCAGATGGCTGCGATCAGTGCGCTCGGCCGCCCCGACGGCCGCCAGGCCGACCAGAACCCGGAGTACTACGAGGAGTTCTGAGGCTTCTCCGTTCCGTGGTGCTTGTGGGGCCGCTGGTGTTCCGGGCGCCGTCGGGCCTGACTCGTCGGGCCGGGCTGCTTGGTGCGCCCGTGGGCGGCGGCCCGCCCGCGAGCCGTCCGCGTTGCGTGTTGTTGCTTGTGGCTCCGCTGGTGTTCCGGGCGCCGTCGGGCCCGGCCGCCCGCGAGATCGCCACACGCGAGCCTGAAGGCTCGGAGTGGTCGATCTCGAAGCCCGCCCGTGCCCTCCGGACCCTCCGGCGCCCTCCACACCGGTGGCGCCTGGTCGCTGATGTGTGGCTCGGCGCGTCGGCTCGTTGTCCGGCCAGGCCCCGCCATAGCCCGCGGGCATCACAAATCTCTCGCGTGAAACCGGCGTCACCTTTGCTCGCTCGTCTGTGCGTGGGGTTGAAACCGCCATCACCTTTGCTCGCGCAGGCCGAGCCCCAATTGAAACCGACATCGCCTTTGCGGGCGAAAAGAAGCTGTTTTTTGTCCATTTTTCGGTTGCAGTGGTGTTGCTGGTTTCAATGGTCGCTGTTTGGGGGCGAGCAGTGGCGCCGGCGGTTTCACGTTGGCCTGCATCAGCGGTCGCAGAGGTGATGGCGGTTTCACGTTGGCCTGCATCAGCGGTCGCAGAGGTGATGGCGGTTTCACGTTGGTCTGCATCAGTGGCTGCAGAGGTGTCATTGGTTTCAACGTCGCCACGTCACAGCTGCCTGTGCGCGAAAAAGTTCGCCCTGCTCGG